>NZ_JAAFYZ010000590.1 GCF_018274385.1 Catenulispora pinistramenti
CACCTACGACACGGTCTTCGCATGGCGCACCGACACCGGCGACTTACAGTGGCAACTCCACGAACCCGGCGCCGACTGGAGCGCCCTCGCCCTCGACGCAACCGGCACCCGAGCCCTCACCGCCGGCGCCAACGGCACCCACCTCCTCAACGCCACAACCGGCTCCACCCTGCGAACCCTCCCCACCACCGACCGGCGCGTCCTGGCCGCAGCCCTCTCCCCCGACGGCCGCATCGCCCTGACCGGCGACACCCACGAGCAGGTACGAATCTGGGACCTGCGAAACCCCGCAGCCGAGCCGATCCGACGCCTGCGCGGCCTGTCGATGGTGGACGCGCTGGCGCTCAGCGACGACTGCCAGACGCTGGTGGTGGGGCACTCGGATGGGTCGCTTCAGTTGTGGGGGCTGGATTGGGATTTGGTGG
>NZ_JAAFYZ010000591.1 GCF_018274385.1 Catenulispora pinistramenti
GTGGGTGGTCGCCGCTGCGGGGGCGGGTCATCCCGGGGACGGCGATCTTTGTGACGGAGAAGGGGTAGCGCGGGCGAGATCAAGTGCCGGCGCGGATCATCGTATTTACGATCCTGTTGTGTGAGCCCTGAAGAGCAGTCGCCCTCCCCCGTCGACATGAGCCGCGGTTGACGTGAGCCGCGGTTGAGGCGAGCGGGGTGGCTGGGGGTGGCGGAACGGGGTGTTGCGGCGTGGCGTCGTGAGTGGGGCGAGGCCAGTGGCGACAGTGCTGCGGTGGTTGGCGAGCAGGTTGGGCGGCGGTTCTTCGGGGTGCGGCGGACTGTGGGGTTGGTGCGCGCTTGTCGGGGGGAGCAGGTGGATCCGGCTTCGTTCTATGTGCCGTTGGCCGCCGATTCTGTGGCGTTGGTGGGGCGGCATGTGGGGG
>NZ_JAAFYZ010000592.1 GCF_018274385.1 Catenulispora pinistramenti
CGAAGCCCTGCCGACGCGACCGAGGGGAACGAACCGAAAACCAGCCGGAAGAATAGCAATCGCAAGGAACGAAGACGCAGGTTAGCGATGCGGCTGCCGGTGAGGGTGCGGCGGCGGGCCGGTGGTCGATTGGTCGGGAACATGTCCGGGTGCGGTAGGCGGCATGCCTTGGCGGCCAGGTCTATCTGTCATCTGGCGGCGGCGATTTCGGCGGCCAGGCGAGCCCGCGCCCACACCTGCGCCCGCCAGCCCGGAATGCGCGCCCTCGGCACTGCCGCGCTGCCAGTACCCTGACCGGCGGCCGTGCTCGCCGAGTTGCCGGTACCCGCACCCCCTGTTTTGTATTTCTCCGGCTGGTTTTCGGTTCGTTCCCCTCGGTCGCGTCGGCAGGGCTTCGCCTACAGTGCCGGTGGCCGGGGG
>NZ_JAAFYZ010000593.1 GCF_018274385.1 Catenulispora pinistramenti
AGCTCCAGCTCCAGCTCCAGCTCCAGCTCCAGCTCCAGCTCCAGCTCCAGGGTGCGGCAGGGGCTGTAGGGGGAAGCCGCAATCGGGATGCGACGGGCTGGAGGGTGACCAAATGCGCGGCGCGTAGTTGTGGCTCGGCGGCCCGCAGGCTCGGCGGAGCGTGACGTCTCCGCTACCCGAAGGCGCGAGGATACGCCCTGCGTGACCGGTCGGACACCGTAGGAGACCCTTTCGTCCGAAAGGTGAACTCCGGGCGTCCTGGATAGGTACTCTCATGCACTCATCGCATATCGTGAACACCATGGCGGAGAGTCCTGGCCACGGCGGTCCTGCGGAACCGACGGGCGAACACGAAGACCGGCGTCGCGTGACGGCCGACATCCCGCCGTGCCATTGCGTGATCTGCGACAGCGA
>NZ_JAAFYZ010000594.1 GCF_018274385.1 Catenulispora pinistramenti
GTTGAAAGGCGATTTTTACGGCCTTCGGTCATAGTTGTGCCGGTTCGGGGTTCGGGGTGGTGGGTGTGTTTGTCGGCTGCCGGTTTCCGCGTTCACAATCCCGGCGCACCTCAGGCCTCTTCAACTCCAGCAAGTCCGGGCAAGGGCACAGGCCAGATCAAGAGCAAGATCAACGGCACAGGCCAGATCAAGAGCTGAAGATCAAGAGCTGAAGGTCAAGGTCAAGGTCAAGGGCTGTGGTGAAGGGCCGGGCCTCCGGCGGGCCTCGGCAACCTCAGGGAAACTAGCGCGGTTCCCTAGGGTGGCCGATCTAGTCTCAGCGGCGGCGGTTCCTGAGGTGGTGCGGTCCGTTCCCCTCGGTCGCGTCGTCAGCCCGGGGGGTACAGCACCGGTGTCCGGGGGTAA
>NZ_JAAFYZ010000595.1 GCF_018274385.1 Catenulispora pinistramenti
GCGCGGGTCCGAGTCACTGCGCACGCGTTGGGCTGGCGGCAATCGTCGCGTGTGGTGGGCGCCTGAAGTCAACGGCAGGGGCCTCCGGCGGGCCTCGGCAACCTCAGGGAAACTAGCGCGGTTCCCTAGGGTGGCCGATCTAGTCTCAGCGGCTGCGGTTTGTGGGGTGGTGCGGTCCGTTCCCCTCGGCCGCGTCGTCAGCCCGGGGGGTACAGCACCGGTGTCCGGGGGTAAAGTCCGCGCGCGGCGGTTGGGCGCTCAAGCTGCGGTTTTGTTCAGCGCGAACTTGACCCCCGGCCACCGGCACAATGCCGCGTAGTTAAGGTTTTGGTGGGGGTGTCAAGGGGCTGGTTGGTGGTGTGAACGAGACCTCTGATACATCGGTTCTTGTCTAGAGAAGCCG
>NZ_JAAFYZ010000596.1 GCF_018274385.1 Catenulispora pinistramenti
GGGTAAAGAGCGTTCCTCCCTCGAAGCCGTTGTCGACACCCTCGACCAAATGAAACAGGGGCTGGAAGATGTTTCTGGTCTGCTGGAACTGGCTGTAGAAGCTGACGACGAAGAAACCTTTAACGAAGCCGTTGCTGAACTCGACGCCCTGGAAGAAAAACTGGCGCAGCTTGAGTTCCGCCGTATGTTCTCTGGCGAATATGACAGCGCCGACTGCTACCTCGATATTCAGGCGGGGTCTGGCGGTACGGAAGCACAGGACTGGGCGAGCATGCTTGAGCGTATGTATCTGCGCTGGGCTGAATCGCGTGGTTTCAAAACTGAAATCATCGAAGAGTCGGAAGGTGAAGTGGCGGGTATTAAATCCGTGACGATCAAAATCTCCGGCGATTACGCTTATGGC
>NZ_JAAFYZ010000597.1 GCF_018274385.1 Catenulispora pinistramenti
CCCTGGCCGGCGACAACGATCCGCTGGATGCACTGGTGTTGACCCGCGAACCGCTGCATCCGGGCGTGATCGTGCGTTTCCGGCCGATCGGTTACCTGAAGATGATCGATGGCGGCGAGCACGACGAGAAGATCATCGGGGTGCCGACCGACAAGGTCGACCCGACCTACGCCAACATCCGGGACCTGGCGGACCTGCCGGAGGCCGAACGGCAGCGGATCGAAGCGTTCTTCCGCTTCTACAAGGACCTGCCGGCCGGGCGCAACCCGGTGCAGCTAAATGGCTGGGGCAACGCCGCCGAGGCACGGTCAGTGATCCGCGAGGCCATGCAGCGGTTCAAGCGCTAGAACCCCGCCGTGGGTGGGTGGCCGGACGCGCGCATCACCTTCACCGCCCCTGGC
>NZ_JAAFYZ010000598.1 GCF_018274385.1 Catenulispora pinistramenti
TTAATAAGGTATTTAGCGAATAAATCATGTTGAAATTTACCATTAATAAAAAAAGATTCTTTTAAAAAAGCGTCATCACGTAAAACAATATCCAATTCTTTATCAGATATAGGTTCAAATAGCACATGTTTATTAATTAACCTTATTGTATTTCGTATTTCCTCCTTACTCATCGCTATTTGTTGTAATTTAAGAATGTAATTAAATAATGTTTGGTTTCGTCCGTCACCCTCTGCAAGTTCAGTGAAACCTGGATCTGTTTTAAATGACGCTTCTAACCATTTTGGCAACTCATCAATTTCAGTTTCATCAACACGTTTAAGCCATTTTCTAAACTCTCCATTAATTTTTAAAGGGTCGCAACTATTTTTAATTCCTAACTTATAATCGCACATAATACC
>NZ_JAAFYZ010000599.1 GCF_018274385.1 Catenulispora pinistramenti
GGTTAGGATGGGGGAACGACCGCCCCGCGCGCGCCGCCGGGCGGACCTGCCGTTTGCCGGGATCCTCCATGCGCCACCTGTTCGCTTCGCTTGCCCTCCTGCTCGCCACCAGTACCGCCGCCCACGCCGAAAAGCTGACCCTGGAGGCCATCACCGGCCCGCTGCCGCTGTCCGGCCCGACCCTGATGAAGCCCAAGGTGGCGCCGGACGGTTCGCAGGTCAGTTTCCTGCGCGGCAAGGACAGCGATCGCAACCAGCTGGATCTGTGGACCTACGACATCGGCAGTGGCCAGACCCGGTTGCTGGGTGATTCCAAGGTGGTGCTGCCCGGCACCGAGACCCTCAGCGATGAGGAAAAGGCGCGCCGCGAGCGCCAGCGCATCGCCGCGATGACCGGCAT
>NZ_JAAFYZ010000006.1 GCF_018274385.1 Catenulispora pinistramenti
GAGACAGCCCTAGAAGCCTTAGAGGCCCTAGCGCCCCCAAAGCCCCTAGAAGCGGCCCCGCCCTCGCTCAGCGAGTGTCGACCACCTGGAACACCTCGGCGATCCGCCCCTCGGCCAGCCCCAGCCGCTGCGCATTGCCCTCGCCCCAGGTGCGCAGCATGCCCTCCAGATCCGAGTGGCCGCCGATCTGCGAGGCGTGCGCCTGGAGTGCGGCGACCTTGCGGTCGAAGACGTCGGTGATGTCCACGGGGTGCGTGGCGTTCGTCATCGACATCACCCAGGTCTCGCCGACCGTCCAGGGCTCCAGTCCCTCCTGCTCCAGCAGTTCGGTGTGGGCCCAGGGGTTGCGGGCGTCGGGGTAGACCGCCGCGATGGCCGCCTCGCCGACGGCGCGGTGGTCCGGGTGCGAGGCGTAGATGCGGTCCAGGTTCAGCTCGGCGGACGGGATCAGGATCCGTTCGGGACGCACCTGCCGGATCACGCGCGAGAGGTCGCGGCGCAGTTCCAGCGAGGGGGTCAGGCGGCCGTCGGGCCAGTGCAGGAAGCGGATGTCGCTCACTCCGACGCACTTGGCCGCCGCGGTCTGCTCGGCCTCGCGCAGTGCCCCGACCTCTGACCGTGGCGTGTCCGGGAACGCCTCGCCGGCGTCGCCGCTGGTCGCGATCGCGTAGGTGACCTCGATTCCGGCGTCCGTCCAGGTGGCGATGGTGCCGGCGGCGCCGAAGTCGATGTCGTCGGGGTGGGCGGCGACGACGAGGATGCGGGACGGGGCGCTGGCCTCGGGCATGGGTGGACTCCTGGGTTCCCGGCGTGACTGACCGGAGCCGTTCGGCTCCATGACGCGCAACGCCGAGGGGGCGGCTGGTGTTCCGGGTGCCGAAGTATCTTTTGGCCGGTCGGCTGTCGGAGGGGCTGTTGGGCTCGCCGGTCTGGCCGGGCTGGCAGGTCTGGCCGGGCCGGCGGATCCCGCGGGCTGGGCCGGGTCAGCCGTCGGCCCGGGGCGGCGTCGGGTCGGGGCGGGTCATCCGTCCGTTCAGGTCGGCGCGGCGGACCCTCGGCGCGGCCCGGGCCATCCTCCGGCTCGGGCCGGTGGCGCGCGCGTCGGCCCAGGTGACCGCCCCATCTCGGCGACCGCTCCCGCGTTGTCGGTGCGGTCTGCGAAAATTCTGGAGTGAGCTCTTCCCTCTTCGCCCCAGGTGCCCTGCCATTGTTCCCCATGCTCGACGAGATCCGGGAGCAGCGGGGGTCGGGGGACGAGCGGCACACCGACCGCACGCTGCCCGAACCACCGGCGTGGGCCGACGAGGCCGACGCCGAGCGGGAGGGCTGGGAAGGCTGGGAGGAGCCCGAGGACGCCTGGGTCCCGCCGGAGGAGTCGGCCTCGGCCCGCAAGCTGCTCGAGGGCCTGAACGACCCGCAGCGCGAGGCTGTCGTGCACACCGGCGGCCCGCTGCTGATCATCGCCGGTGCCGGCTCGGGCAAGACCCGGGTGCTGGCCCACCGCATCGCCTACCTGGTCGGCGAGCGGCACGCGCACCCCGGCTCGATACTGGCCATCACCTTCACCAACAAGGCCGCCGCCGAGATGCGGCAGCGCGTGGAGGAACTGGTCGGCCCGCGGGCCCGGCTGATGTGGGTCTCGACCTTCCACTCGGCCTGCGTCCGGATCCTGCGGGCCCAGGCCAAGACCGCCGGTCTGCCGAGCAACTTCTCGATCTACGACACCGCCGACTCCCAGCGCCTGATGACCATGGTGCTGCGGGAGCTGGAGATCGACCCGAAGAAGACCACGCCGCGCTCGATGCTCGGCCAGATCTCCAAGCTCAAGAACGAGCTGGTCGACCACGACACCTTCTCCAGCCGGGCCGAGACCGAGGCCGAGCGCCAGCTCGCGCAGGTCTACCGGATGTACTCGGACCGGCTGACCGCGGCGAAGGCGATGGACTTCGACGACATCATCATGACCACGGTGCACCTGCTCCAGGCCTTCCCGATGGTCGCCGAGCACTACCGCCGCCGGTTCCGGCACATCCTCGTGGACGAGTACCAGGACACCAACACCGCGCAGTATCAGCTGGTGAAGGAACTGGTCGGGCAGCACGAGAAGCGCACCGTCGACGGCGACCTGGTCCGGCCCGGCCTGAACACCGAGGACCTGCCGCCAGCCGAACTGTGTGTGGTCGGCGACGCGGACCAGTCCATCTACGCCTTCCGCGGCGCGACCATCCGCAACATCATCGAGTTCGAACGCGACTACCCGGACGCCAAGGTCATCAAGCTGGAGCAGAACTACCGCTCCACGCAGACCATCCTGACCGCGGCGAACGCGGTCATCGAGAACAACAAGGGCCGGCGCGCGAAGAACCTGTGGACCGACTCCGGCGACGGCAAGCTGATCACCGGATACGTCGCCGACGACGAGCACTCCGAGGCCCAGTACGTGGCCGAGGAGATCGACCGCCTGTCCGACGCCAAGGAGACCACCTACGGCGGCGTCGCGGTGTTCTACCGCACCAACGCGCAGTCCCGGGTCTTCGAAGAAATCTTCGTCCGCGTCGGCCTGCCCTACCGCGTGGTCGGCGGCGTCCGCTTCTACGAGCGCAAGGAGGTCCGCGACGCGCTGGCATACCTGCGCGCGCTGGCCAACGAGGACGACATCGTCTCGGTCCGGCGCATCCTGAACACCCCGAAGCGCGGCATCGGCGAGAAGGCCGAGGAGTCGCTGGAGCGGCTGGCGGCCCGCGACCGCATCTCCTTCGGCGACGCGCTCCGCCGCGCCGACGAGGCGCCCGCCCTGGCCGCGCGCTCGGTGAAGGCCGTCCAGGGCTTCACGCAGATGATGGACGAGCTGCGCGAGCTGGCCGCCGAGTACGGGCCCGCGCACGTCCTGGAGGCCATACTGGAGCGCACGGGCCTGTTGCAGGAGCTCCAGGACTCCGACGACCCGCAGGACGAGACCCGCATCGAGAACCTCCGCGAACTCCTGGCCGTGGCCCTGGAATTCGAGCAGGCGCAGCCCGAGGGCCGCCTCCCGGAGTTCCTGGAGCGCGTGGCACTGGTCGCCGACTCCGACCAGATCCCCGACGGCGAGGACCACGAGGGCATGGTCACCCTGATGACCCTGCACAGCGCCAAGGGCCTGGAGTTCCCGGTGGTGTTCCTCACCGGCATGGAGGACGGCGTCTTCCCGCACATGCGCTCCATGGGCGACAAGAAGGAGATGGAGGAGGAACGCCGCCTGGCCTACGTGGGCATCACCCGCGCCCGCGAGCAGCTGTACGTCTCCCGCTCCGTCTACCGCTCCGCCTGGGGCGCCCCGCAGTACAACCCGCCGTCGAAGTTCCTCGGCGAGATCCCGGACACCCTGCTCGAATGGGAGCGCATCGCCCCGGAGCCCAAGACCGCCGAGCGCTCCCCGTTCGGCGACCGCCGCGGCGTCACCCGCGGCTTCCAGCAACGCAAGGGCGCGGTGAAGGTGATCTCCCTGGACCCCGGCGACCGCGTGATCCACGACTCCTTCGGCATGGGCACAGTCGTCGCGGTCAGCGGCCGGGAACGCGACGAGGCGACGATCGACTTCGGTTCCTCGGGCGTGCGGACGCTGCTGCTGACGATGGCGCCGGTGCAGAAGCTGTAGCTAAACAGCGGCCGACGCCGTCGGGTTCGGCGGCACCTCCAGCTTCAGCCCCGCCGGCGGCTGGTCGCTGACCTGTGACGGGTCGGGGGCGACCAGGGTGAGCGGGGTGCCGAAGGCGGAGAAGGTCTCGGTCAGTTTCATGGTCGCGGGGCCGGCGCCGTCGGCGACGCTGGCGGTGCCGGTCTCGTAGCGCAGGGGACGGCCGGTGTCGTCCGTGTACAGGTCGGCCGTGACCTGCGCCGGGTGGGCCTTGAACGCGGTCAACGCGGTCGGGCTTATCAGCAGCGATGCGGAGATCAGGGTGTAGGCGTCGGCCTGGAAACGGTAGTGGTGGGTCGACCCGGCGGCCTGGTCGGGGAGTTCCTGTACCGCGGTGAGATTGGGGAAGCGGAGCACCCCGAACTCGCTGCAGGGCGGGCGCAGCAGGGCGGCGGGGACCGAGGCGGCGCTCACCTTGAACCATTTCGAGGTGCCCTGGCGCAGGTAGTCGGTGCCGTCGACGAGTTCTTCCTCCAGGCCCGCGGAGTCCGTTATATGGGCGGTGCGGTGGCCGGGGCTCGGATCGGCCTGCAGAGCCGCGCTCAGGGCGGCCGTCTGGCCCGGTACAGCGACGTTGAGCTTCAGCTGGGCCTGCCACGAGTTCTGTTGGCAGGCCGCCTGGACCAGGCCCACCGCTGTCTCCGCGACCAGATCGGAGGACCCCGACCCGGTGGTGCCCGACGACGCGCCGCCCGATGACGCCGTCCCGCCCGACGATCCGCCGCCCGACGATCCGCCGACCGACGCCGAGATGTTGGCCAGCGCCGGAGCCTTGCTCTGGTCTACGGAACTGCTGCCGGACGGCTTGCCGCAGGCGGCGCTCAAGGCCGCGACCGCGATGAGGCAGGCGAGAAGCCTGGATCTCCCGATCATCTTTTTCCCCCCCGGGTGATGTTGGTAGTACGAGCAGTTGTACGCCTGGCCCGGGCAGAACAAAAGAGCCCGGGAGACCCGGGCTCTTTCGCAGTCTTCTGATCTTGGACGGTCGAACGTCTACGGCACCAGACCGTGGCTCCGCAGGAACGGCATCGGGTCCACCGCCGTGGACGCCCCCGGCACCCCGTTGCCGGGATCGGCGGGCCCCGGGGGGTGGTATTCGAGGTGCAGGTGCGGCCCGGTGGTGTTGCCGGTGTCCCCGGACAGGGCGATGATCTGCCCGGCCGCGACCTTGCCGCTGCGCACCTTCATCACGCTCAGGTGGCAGTACCAGGTCTGGCTGCCGTCCGGGTGCTGCACCACGATCCGGTACCCGTAGGGCCCGGCCCAACCGGACTCTATGACCGTCCCGTCGGTGACCGCGACCACCTTGGTGCCGACCGGCACCGCGAAGTCCTGGCCGGTGTGCAGGTTGACCCAGCGGTCGCCGGCCTGGCCGAAGCCGGCGGTCAGCACGTAGTCCTGGACCGGCAGGAAGTACTTCTGTGACATCTCGGCGAGCCGCTGCTTCTCCAGCGCCTGCTGCTGCACCAGTTCGCTGCGCTGCTCGCTGCGGGTCGCGCGGTCGGCCAGGTTGGCGCTGGCCGCGCGCATCTGGAGCAGGTTCTGCTCCAGGCCGTTGGCCGGGGTGGCCGGGGCCGCGGCGTCCGCGGCGGTCTCGGTGTGGCTCGAGGGCAGGCGCAGGCCGCCGACCGCGGCGACCGCCACCGCGGCCACGCCGACGACCGCTGCCGGCGTCGAGGTGAACGCGTGCAGGGTGCGGCGCCCGGAAAGCGAGACCGCTGGCCGGGCCGGCTTGCTGCCGAACGGGCGGGTCGGCGGGATCGGCGGGGGAGTGCCGCCGGAGCGGCTGCGGGTCCGCAGCGGGGCGTCGTCGCCGCCCTCGGCGTACCCGTCGTCGTCGCCGCCCTCGGCGTACCCGTCGTCCTCGCTGCCGCCGTCGTACCCGTCGTAGCCGTAGCCCGCGTAGTCCTCGGCGTCGTCCGTGTAGCCGGTCGCGGCGTACTCGCCGTCCTCGTACTCGCCTTCGTAGGCGCCCTCGGCGTCGTACGCACCCCCGCCGTTGTGGGCGTCATAGGCGTCGTACCCGCCCTCGCCGTCCGGCAGGAGGTCGTAGGCGGCTTCGGTGGACCCCGGCGCCTCGTAGATGGCCTCGAAGGTCCCGGTGTCGAAGTCCGGGTGGTGGAAGTTGTGGTCCTCGTACTGCGGCTGCGCGCCGTACTGCTGGGCCTCGTACGCCTGCTGGCCGTAGTGCGGCTGCGGCTGTGCGTGCGGCTGTGTCTGCGGCTGGTGCTGCGCAGGCGGCTGCACCGGGTGCTGGTGCTGTTGGTGCTGCTGATCGTACTGCTGCTGCGGCTGCCTGTACTGCGCGTACGGGTCCTGCCACCCCGGGCCGTCCCACATCGGGCTGGACTCGGGCGCCTGCGGCTGCGCCGGGATGACCGGCGCGGCGGGGGCCTGCTGCTGCGGGGCTGAATACGCCGCGTACACCGACTCGTAATAGCTCTGGTCCATCACCGGCTGCTGCGGCGCGGCGGGAGCCTCGTAGTCGTAGACAGCGCCCTGTTCATAGAAACCGCTCTGCGGTTGGGCCTCGTATACGCCGGACCACTCGTTGACCGCTTGGTAGCCGTCGCTGGAACCGTACAGGCTGTCCTCGCCGTTAGGCGTTATGGCCGCCTCCCAGTCGGTATCCCATTGGGACGAACCATGTTTTCCCATGACGGCCAACTACCTCCTGGGAACGTGGGACAGCCGATCTTCATAACGGGGCGGGGACAGCGCCGTTATCGAGTCGCGACTTTAGCGCCTCGGAGGCTGGACGGACAACGGTTCGGCTGACTTTGCGCGCGCTTTACAAGCGGTTCACTGGTGTTGTCGCAGGAAGTCCGATGATCCTCACGGAGATTGTGCGGACCGTCACAGGGTGGGACTGGGCAGGGCGCCGTCCCAGGTCGGCTACTGTGTGAGGCGGTTATGGCGGATCAAAGAAGATCTTCCGGTGGAACCCAAGTGGAGGCAGTCGCAATGAGCCAGTCAGCCCCGGTCCGCGTCGTCATCGCGAAGCCCGGCCTGGACGGCCACGACCGCGGCGCGAAAGTCGTGGCGCGCGCCCTGCGTGACGCCGGCGTCGAGGTCGTCTACACCGGCCTGCACCAGATGCCCGACCAGATCGTGGCCACCGCCATCCAGGAGGACGCCGACGCCATCGGCCTGTCGATCCTGTCCGGCGCGCACATGACGCAGTGCGCGAAGGTGATCGAGGCGCTGAAGGAGAAGGACGCCTCGGACATCAAGGTCTTCGTCGGCGGCATCATCCCGGAGGACGACTTCGCCCCGCTGAAGGAGATGGGCGTGGTGGCGATCTTCACCCCCGGCACCGCCACCCAGGAGATCGTCGACTGGGTCAACGAGAACCTGGCGCACGCCGCCTGAGCCGGCGTCAGAAAGCCCCACCCGGCTTGTGGGTGCCCTGAAATAGTGTTCGGGGCATGGCAGAACGTTGGACCGCCGCCCAGGTCAACTCTCTGGCCCCGGACGCCGCCTCGCAGAAGGCCGGCGCGAAGCTCGGGGTCCCCGCCCCGTGGTCGGGCATCGGGTATCTGGAAGACGAGCGGTTGTTGTGGGGGGACTGCAAGGGGAGCGGGAGCAAGCCGTACCAGGTCACGGTCTCCGTGGCCGATTCGGACACCGCGTATCAGTGCACGTGCCCCAGTAGGAAGTTCCCGTGTAAGCACGCGCTGGGCCTGCTGTTGTTGTGGGCGGCCGGCACGGTCCGGGATACCGAAGAGCTCCCGGAGCGGGTCCAGGCCTGGTCCGACTCCCGGAAGGACCGCGCCGAGAAGTCCGCGGCCCGCAGCGTCGCCAAGGCCGAGAAAGCCGCCGCCGACCCCGAAGGCGTGGCCAAACGGGCCGCGCAGCGGGCCGAGCGGATCGGCGACGGCCTGGCCGACCTCGACCGCTGGCTCACCGACCAGGTCGCGGCCGGGCTGAGCGACCCGACCGCGCTCTCCTACGGCGCCGTGGACCCGGTCGCCAAGCGGCTGGTGGACGCGCAGGCCTCGGGGGTGGCCGGCCGGGTCCGGACCCTGCCCGGCACCCGCTCCGCCGCCGGCGACGCCTGGCCGGACGCGGTCCTGGCCGAGTTCTCCCGGCTGCACCTGCTGTGTCAGGCCTGGACCCGGCTGGCCGAACTGCCGCCGGCGATGCAGGACACCGTGCGGCGGCGGATCGGGATCTCGGTCGACACCGACGCCGTGCGCCGCGACGGCGAGCGGGTCGCGGGCCGCTGGCACGTCCTGGGATCGCGGGACCGCGCCGCCGAGAAGCTCACCGAGCGCCGGATCTGGCTGCGGGACGCCGAAAGCGGCCGGCTGGCGATGCTGCTGGCGTTCGGCGCCATGCAGCAGGCGCCGACGCTGGCGCTGCCGGTCGGCGCGGTCTACCGGGCAGAGATGGCGTTCCACTCCGAGGCGCTGCCGCTGCGGGCACAGATGGAGACCGGCGAGGTCGACTCCACCGACGCAGCCCTCGCCCCCGCGGGCGGGACGCTCCAAGCCGCGGCCGAGGAGTTCGCCGCGGCGCTCGCCGCGGATCCGTGGCAGGAGGGCTGGCCGGTGGTGATCGCGGACGCGGTCCCGGACCGGACGGGCGAGCTGGCCGACGCCCAGGGCCGCCGCATGCCGCTGATCAGCGAGGAGACCGCACTGTGGCGGCTGCTCGCGGTCTCCGGCGGCCACCCGGTGACCCTCTTCGGCGAGTACACCGACGCCGGGTTGGAACCGCTCACGGTGTGGGCCGACGGTTCGGTCGTCGCGCTGTGAACGCCTGGGCGCGCGGCGGGCAGGGCTCTGCGAAGCCCGCTCCGACAGGGCCGGTGATTAGGGAATTTCAGGGTATTGCCATCGACCCCGTAAGTTGTCAGTGGCGTGGTGCACAATCTGTGGACATCAGTGCGAAGGCTGTGGGGATCTCCTACTCGGCGGAAGCGCGGTGAGCACCATGAACGAAACCTCCCATCAGACCGGCTCCGAGGTCTGGCAGGACCTTGTCTCGACGGCCCTGGTCGGCACCGACCGTCGCACCCCGCCGGCCGCCGGAGAATTCGACGCGCCCGGTGACACCCCGGCCGCGGCCCTGCTCAGCTCGGCCGCGCTCATGAGCGCGTGGCGGCGGGGCGGCAACGCCGGTTCGGCGTACTCCGCCGAGCTCGTCGGCGAGCAGGAGGCCGAGGCCGAGGGCCAGAACCGCGCCGCGCCGGCCGCGAAGTCGTCCGCGCTCGACCCGCGCCCGCTGCTGTCGACCGCGACCTCGGCCCGGCTCACGGCGCTGGTGGCCTCGCGCTCGGAGACGCTGCCGGAGTACCTGGGCGCCGCCGCCAAGACCGGCTGCCGCGCGCCCGCCGAGCTGCTGCCCCCGCTCTTCGACTACGCCCGCGGCAGCACCGCGGTCCGCGCCGACCTGATGAAGCTGGCCGGTCCGCGCGGCACCTGGCTGGCCAAGCAGAACCAGCAGTGGTCGACCTTCACCCGCTACGCCGCGGCGCCGGACCCCGAGGCCTGGCGGTCCGACAAGCCGCACGAGCGCATCGGCTACCTCACCTGGTTCCGCGGCAAGGACCCGGCCTCGGCCCGGGCCCTGGTCGAGGAGGCGTGGACGCAGACCGGCCCCGGCACCGGCGTGCTGGCCGCGGAGACCCGCGCCGCCTTCGTCGAGGCGCTGGCCGTCGGCCTGGGCCCGGAGGACGAGCCGTTCCTGGAATCAGCCCTGGACGACAAGTCCCGCCAGGTCCGCGCCGAGGCGGTGCGGCTGCTGGCCACCCTGCCGTCCTCGCGGTTCGCCGAGCGCATGGTCGCGCGGCTGCACGAGTGGGTCCGGGTGAGCACCGAGGGCACCGCCGTCCTGGTCACCCTCAAGGACGAGCCGCTGGCCGCCACCGAGGACCAGATCCGGGACGGCATCGGCGAGGGCTGGGTGCAGACCGAGGACGAGCGGCGGCTGGCCAAACTCCAACCCTCGTACTGGCTGGAGGACCTCATAGCCTCGACGCCGCTGGCGGCCTGGGAGCACTACGGCCTGTCCGCGGCCGAGCTGCTGCGGGCCACAGCGGCGAACCGCTGGGAGGCGAACTCCTGCCACCGCGGCTGGCGCTCGGCAACCCTGCGGCAGAAGGACCCGGTCTGGGCCGAGGCGTTCTGCGCCGTCAACGCCGCCAACGACATGCTGGAGCTGCTGTCCGACGAGGCCGCCGAACGCTGGTGTCTGGGCGTCGTGGCCAGCCACCGGTCGCAGTACTCGATCCACAGCGCCCCGATCATCCTCAGCCGGCTGGGCCGGCCCTGGCCGGACGCGGTCTGCCAGGCCCTGCTCGACTCGATCCCGGTCTACCTGCCGAACGCCACCCGCAACGACGTCGCGCGCTTCTTCGGCATGGACAACCTGGCGGGCCGCTGGATGCCGCCCTCGTTCGTGGACGCCGTGGCGGCCAAGGCCGAGGAGATCCGGGCCGCGCTGCCGCTGTGGGCGGCGGACCTGGACGACCTCGCGGGACTGCTGCGGGACCGGGCCCTGATGCTCGCCGAACTCGACACTGTCTAACGATCTGGACTCTGTCCGAAACCTTCCCCCAAGGTGGACTCTTGAGTGGGTACCTCCTTGCCGAAATCGAAAGTTGTCTGCCATGTCTGCCAAAGCCGCTGCCTCTGATGAAGCAACCCAGCCGACCGTTCTGCGCCAGCACGCCGAGCACGCCTTCGCCGGGGAACTGGAGGCCCTGCGCAAGGCCGACGCCGACTCCGGCCGCGCGAGGCCGCCGCGCTGGAAGCTGTCGCCGTGGGCGGTCGCGACCTATCTGCTCGGCGGCAGGCTCGAGGATGGCACCGAGATAACGGCGAAGTACATCGGCCCGCGCCGGATCGTCGAGATCGCCATCGCCACCTTGGCCACCGACCGCGCGCTGCTGCTGGTCGGCGTCCCGGGCACGGCGAAGACCTGGGTCTCCGAACACCTGGCGGCGGCCATCTCCGGCGACTCCACACTGCTGGTGCAGGGCACCGCCGGCACGCCGGAGGAGGCCATGCGCTACGGCTGGAACTACGCGCAGCTGCTGGCCCACGGCCCCTCGCGCGACGCGCTGGTCCCCAGCCCCCTGATGGTCGCCATGTCCACCGGCGCGATCGCCCGTATCGAAGAGCTCACCCGGATACCGGCCGACGTGCAGGACACCCTGATCACGATCCTGTCGGAGAAGACGCTGCCGATCCCGGAACTCGGGCAGGAGACCCAGGCCGAGAAGGGCTTCAGCGTCATCGCCACCGCGAACGACCGGGACAAGGGCGTCAACGACCTGTCCTCGGCGCTGCGCCGCCGGTTCAACACCGTGGTCCTGCCGCTGCCCGGTACCGCCGAGGAGGAGATCGCGATCGTCTCCCAGCGCGTGCGGTCCCTGGGCAAGGCGTTGGAACTGCCCGAGGTCCCGGCCGCGCACGAGGAGATCCGCCGGGTGGTCACGGTCTTCCGCGAGCTTCGCAGCGGCCTGACCGAGGACGGCAAGACCAAGCTGAAGACCCCCTCGGGCACCCTGTCCCCGGCCGAGGCCATCTCGGTGGTGGCCGGCGGCATCGCGCTGGCCGCGCACTTCGGCGACGGCACGCTGCGCCCGGCCGACATCGCGGCCGGCATCCTCGGCGCGGTGGTGAAGGACACCTCGACCGACAAGCTGGTCTGGCAGGAGTACCTGGAGACGGTCGCCCGCGGCCGCGACGGCTGGACCGACTTCTACCGCAGCTGCCGCGAGGTCAGCGCCTGATGCCCGAGACTGCCACGCCGGCCGGGCCGGTCGCGGGCGGGGAGGCCGCCGGGCCGGTCACGCTGCTGGGCATCCGGCACCACGGCCCGGGATCGGCGCGCGCGGTCGCGGCGGCGCTGGCCGAACTGAAGCCGGACGCGATCCTCATCGAGGGCCCGCCGGAGGCCGACGCGCTGATCCCGATGGCCGCGCATCCCTCGATGCGCCCACCGGTCGCGCTGCTGGTCTACGCCGACGCCGACCCCTCACGCGCCGGATTCTGGCCCTTCGCCGAGTTCTCGCCCGAGTGGATCGCCCTGCGGTTCGGGATCGATGCCGACATCCCGGTGCGGTTCATCGACCTGCCCTCGGGCCACCGGTTTGCCGCGCTCCCGCAGGATGAAGATGCCGAGGATCGCGAGCAGGGAACCGCCTCCGAAGACGATCAGGAAGAGGAACGTCACGGCGAGGAACGGCATGTCCTCGACTCTATGCGCCGGACCGACCCCATCGCCGCACTCGCCACCGCCGCCGGCTACGACGACCCCGAGCGTTGGTGGGAAGACGTCGTCGAGCAACGTGCGAACGGGACGTTCTCAGCCCTGGACTCCTTCGCCGCGATCGCCGACGCGATGGCCGCCGTCCGCGACCAGACCCGGCCCGAGGACGAGCAGCGCGAGGCGTACATGCGCCAGTGCGTCCGCGAGGAGATCAAGGCCGGCCGCCGGCGGATCGCGGTGATCTGCGGGGCCTTCCACGTCCCGGCCCTGGCCGAGCTCGGCCCGGCCGCCCCGGACGTCAAGATCCTCAAGGAGCTGCCGAAGAAGGCGAAGACCACCGCGACCTGGGTCCCGTGGACCCACGGCCGGCTGTCCTTCCGCTCCGGCTACGGCGCCGGCATCGAGTCGCCGGGCTGGTACCACCACTTGTTCACGGCCCCCGACCTGGTCGTCGAACGCTGGCTGGCCCGCGTCGCCGAGTTGTTCCGCGCCGAGGACCTGCCGGTCTCCTCCGCGCACCTGATCGAGGCGACGCGGCTGGCCCAGACCCTGGCCACGCTGCGCGGCCGCACCCTGGCCGGGCTGACCGAGGTCACCGAGGCCGTGCAGTCAGTGCTCTGCGGCGGCTACGACACGCAGATGGCGCTGGTCCGGGACAAGCTGGTGATCGGCGAGGACCTGGGAGAGGTGCCGCCGGACGTGCCGGTGGTGCCGCTGGCCGCGGACCTGGCCAAGGAGCAGAAGCGGCTGCGCTTCCAGCCCAAGCCCGGCCAGACCGAGGCGAAGCTGGACCTGCGCGAGCCCAACCCGGGCGACAAGTCGCGGCTGCTGCACCGGCTGAACATCCTCGGCATCCACTGGGGCACGCTGGGCCGCTCCCAGGGCAGCGGCACCTTCTGGGAGACCTGGTCGCTGGACTGGCAGCCGGAGTTCGCGGTGAAGCTGGTCGAGGCCGCGATCTGGGGCACCACGGTGGCCACCGCGGCCTCGGCGAAGTCCGCGGACCGCGCGGCGGACGCCGAGCAGCTGGCCGGGATCACCGACGTGGTCGAGGCCTGCCTGCTGGCCGACCTGCCGGACGCGCTGGACCCGATCATGACGCTGCTGGCCGACCGCGCGGCGCTGGACACCGACGTCGCGCACCTGGCCGACGCGCTGCCCGCACTGGCCCGGACCCTGCGCTACGGCGACGTGCGCGGTACCGACACCTCCTCGCTGCGCAAGGTCGCCGACACCCTGGTGGTCCGCATCGCGCTCGGCTTCCCGCCGGCCTGTTCCGGCCTGGACGAGGACGGCGCGCAGAAGATGCGGGTGCGGATGGACAAGACGCACCAGGCGGTCGGGCTGCTCGACGACGCCGCCGCGATCCAGGAGTGGCACCGGGCGCTGCGCCTGGTCGCCGACCGCGAGGGCATGACCGGCCTGCTCGCCGGGCGCGCGCTGCGCCTGCTCTACGACGCCGCCAAGATCGACGGTGACGAGCTGAACCGGCGCATGGGCCTGGCCCTGACCCCGGGTGTGCCGCCGGCCGAGGCCGCGGCCTGGCTGGACGGCGTGCTGTCCGGCGGCGCGATGCTGCTGATCCACGACCCGGTGCTGCTGGGCCTGCTGGACCGGTGGATCGCCGGGATCCCGGCGGACACCTTCACCGACGTGCTGCCGCTGCTGCGCCGCACGTTCTCGAACTTCGAGGGCCCCGAGCGCCGCAAGATCGGCGAGCTGGCCCGGACCGTCGGCGCGGCCCCGGTGGCCGGTGTCGCGGCCGGGGCCGAGCCGCCCGGCTTCGACCGGGCCCGCGCCGACCGCGCGCTGCCGGTGGTGCGGATGCTGCTGGGCCTGGGGACCAAGGGGGAGACAGATGCCTGACACGCTCGAAGCCGCCGACGCCGAGCGCATGCGCCGCTGGCGCCTGGTCCTGGGCGGAGACGACGACGGCACCGGCTGCAAGCTGAGCGGCGTCGATCTGGAGATGGACAAGGCACTGGCCGCGCTCTACAACAAGGGCGGCTACGAGACCGAAGGCGGCGGTGCCAGCGTCCGCACCAAGGGCCGCGGCGGCAAGCAGGCTCCGCGCAGCGCCGGCCTGGGAACGTCCTCACCGCAGGTCGCACGCTGGCTGGGGGACATCCGCACTTACTTCCCGCAGACCGTCGTCCAGGTCATGCAGCGCGACGCCATCGATCGGCTGAACCTGCGCCAGCTGCTGCTGGAGCCGGAGATGATGGAGTCGGTCGAGCCGGACGTGCACCTGGTCGGCACCCTGCTGTCGCTGAACCACCTGATGCCCGCCGAGACCAAGGAGACCGCCCGCCAGGTGGTCCGCAAACTGGTCGAGGACCTGGAGCGCAGGCTCGGCGCCAAACTGCGCGCCACGGTCAGCGGCGCCCTGGACAAGAGCACCCGCACCAGCCGCCCCCGGCACAGCGACATCGACTGGGGCCGCACCATCCGGGTGAACCTCAAGAACTACCTGCCGGAGTACCGGACGGTGGTCCCCGAGCGGCTGGTCGGCTACGCGCGCAAGGAGCGCGCGGTGAAACGCGACGTGGTCCTGGCCATCGACCAGTCGGGCTCGATGTACGCCTCGGTGGTCTACGCCTCGGTGTTCGGCGCGGTGCTGGCCTCGCTGAAGTCGTTGAAGACCTCGCTGGTCGTCTTCGACACGGCGGTGGTGGACCTGACCCCGCAACTCAGCGACCCGGTCGACGTCCTGTTCGGCACCCAACTCGGCGGCGGCACGGACATCAACCGCGCGATCGCCTACAGCCAGTCACTGATCACCCGCCCGACCGAGTCCATCTTCATCCTGATCTCCGACCTCTACGAAGGCGGCGTCCGCCGCGAGATGCTGCGCCGCGTCGCGGAGATGACAGCGGCCGGCACCCAGGTGATCGTCCTGCTCGCGCTCTCGGACGAAGGCGCGCCCTCCTACGATCGCGAGAACGCCTCGGCGCTGGCGGCGCTGGGCGTGCCCGCCTTCGCCTGCACCCCGGACAAGTTCGGGGACCTGATGGCGGCGGCCATCCAACGGCAGGACTTGAGCAAGTTTCTGGAGGGCTAGCAGCGATTCCTCATCCAGCCCCGGCCCGCGGCTCGCCCTAGGATCGTTCAGGGCGGCCGTCGGCGTGGACGGCCGTCGTGACCGGTGACAGGAGTGAAGTGATGACAGGCGGCAATCTGACCCGCGACGAGGCCGCGGAGCGTGCCCGGCTGCTGACGGCCGAGCACTACGCCGTCGAGCTCGATCTGACCCGCGGCGACACCACGTTCGGGTCGAAGAGCACCATCGCCTTCGCGTGCTCCGAGCCGGGGGCGTCCAGCTTCGTCGATCTGCTGGCGCCGAGTGTGCGCAGTGTCACGCTGAACGGCGAGGCGCTGGACCCCGCCGAGGTGTTCGACGGCGCGCGGGTGCACTTGAGCGGGTTGCGGGCCGAGAACGTCGTCGTCATCGACGCCGCCGCCGCCTACAGCCGCACCGGCGAGGGCCTGCACCGCTTCGTGGACCCGGTGGACGGCGAGGTGTATCTCTACACCCAGTTCGAGCCCGCCGACTCGCGGCGGCTGTTCGCCAACTTCGAGCAGCCCGATCTCAAGGCCCGCTTCCAGTTCACCGTCACCGCCCCGGCGCGCTGGCGGGTCTGGTCCAACGAGACGCTGGAGGAGCTGACGCAGGGCACTGACGACGCCAACACCTGGCGCTTCAACCCCACCGAGCCGATCTCCACCTACATCACCGCGATCGTGGCCGGGGACTACCACGTCGTCGAGGACCAGCACACCGTGCGCCTCAAGGACGGCTCGGACCTGCTGATTCCGGTCAGCGCGATGGTCCGCAAGTCGCTGGCCCCGTACTTCGACGCCGCGGCGATCCTCGACGTCACCAAGGCCGGCCTGGACTTCTACCACGAGATCTTCGACTACCCGTACCCGTTCGGGAAGTACGACTCGGCCTTCGTGCCCGAGTACAACCTCGGCGCCATGGAGAACCCGGGCCTGGTCACCTTCAACGAGCGCATGGTCTACCGCTCCAAGACCACCGACGCCTCCTACCAGGGCCGCGCCAACACGATCATGCACGAGATGGCGCACATGTGGTTCGGCGACCTGGTCACCATGAAGTGGTGGGACGACCTGTGGCTCAAGGAGTCCTTCGCGGACTTCATGGGCGCCTTCGCCCTGACCCGCGCCACCCGCTGGCAGCACGCCTGGGTCTCCTTCGCCAACGGCCGCAAGGCCTGGGCCTACCGGCAGGACCAGCTGCCGACCACGCACCCGATCGTGGCCGACATCCGCGACCTGGAGGACGCCCGCCTCAACTTCGACGGCATCACCTACGCCAAGGGCGCCTCGGTCCTGAAGCAGCTGGCCGCCTACGTCGGCGAGGACGCGTTCCTGGAGGGCGCCCGCCGCTACTTCAAGGCCCACGCGTTCGGCAACACCACCCTGGGCGACCTGCTGGCCGTCCTGGAGGAGACCTCAGGCCGGGACATGAAGGCGTGGTCGAAGGCCTGGCTGCAGACCGCCGGCGTCAACACCCTGACCGCCGAGGTGGACACCGACGCGAACGGCGTGGTCACCGGCGCGCGGATCCGGCAGAGCGCCGTCCCCGAGTTCCCGACTCTGCGCCCGCACCGCATCGCCGTGGGCTGCTACTCCTCGAACCCGGCCACCGGCGCCGTGGAGCTGACCGAGCGGATCGAGCTGGACGTCGACGGCGAACTCACCGATCTGCCGCAGCTGGCCGGCAAGTCACGCCCGGGCCTGGTGCTGCTCAACGACCAGGACCTGACCTACGCCAAGATCCGCTTCACCGCCGCCGAACTGGACGCCTTCGAGCGCGGCGGCATCGCGGCCCTGCCGGACTCCATGGCCCGCGCGCTGGCCTGGTCCGGGATCTGGCACATGACCCGGGACGCGGTGATGTCCGGCCGCCGCTTCATCGCGATCGTGCTGCGCAACATCGAGGCCGAGACCGACATCAGCGTCGTGCAGAACCTGCTGCGGCAGGTGCACCAGGTGCGCGGGGAGTACCTGGACCCGGCCAACCGCCCGGCCGCCGACCTCGCGATCTCCACGCGGCTGTGGGAAGTGCTGTCGGCGGCGCCGGCCGGCAGCGACCACCAGGTCGCCTTCGGCTACGGCGTGGTGCGCGGGGCGAGTCAGGATTCGGGCTTCGCCAAGCTCAGGGCCCTGCTGTCCGGCGAGCTCACCTTCCCCGGCCTGACCGTGGACCAGGACCTGCGCTGGGCGATCATCGAGACGCTGGCCGCCGCCGGCCGGGACGACGACGGCGTGCTGGCCGAGCGCGAGGCCGCGACCGACGACACCGCCGACGGCCGCCGGCACCTGGTCGCCGCCCGCGCCGCGCGCCCCCTGGCCCAGGCCAAGGCCGAGGCCTGGCGCCTGGTCGTCGCCACACCCGATCAGCCCAACGACCTGATCGGCGCGGTGCTGTCCGAGTTCTACCAGGTGGGCGGCGAGAAGCTGGCCGAGCCGTACGTCGAGCCCTACTTCGAGGCGCTGGCGGCGGTCTGGGCCGAGCGCAGCATCCAGAACGCCGAGCGGATCGTCAGCGGCGGCTACCCCTGGCCGCTGACCTCGCCGGACCTGCTGGCCCGCACCGACGCCTGGCTCGCCTCCGACGCGGCCAAGGCGCCGGCCCTGCGCCGGCTGGTGCTGGAGGCCCGCGACGGCGCGGCGCGCGCGTTGCGAGCACAGGAATGCGACCGGAACGCTTAGCGAATCCCGCGTATCGCGTCCAACCCCACTGGTCCCGTCTCGCATGGCGGGACCAGTGAGGCGTCCCTCATGTGCGCGAATTCACACCCCCGGTGTTCGGCTCTCGGTTCGTGATCTGGGAGCGCACCGGACTACCCTGCGATGAGGTGGACGGCATCCGCGCTTCCGAAGCGGTAGCCGTACCGGAATCTTCCTTTGATGAGGGATGGACGCGCGTGGATCTTTTCGAGTACCAGGCGAGGGACATCTTCGCCAAGCACGGTGTGCCGGTGCTGGGCGGCGAGGTGGCCGAGACCCCGGAGCAGGCGGAGGCAGCCGCCGAGAAGCTGGGCGGCCGGGTGGTCGTCAAGGCCCAGGTGAAGGTCGGCGGACGCGGTAAGGCCGGCGGTGTGAAGCTGGCCGAGGGGCCGGCCGACGCCAAGGAGAAGGCCGCCGCGATCCTGGGCATGGACATCAAGGGCCACACGGTCCACAAGGTGATGCTGGCCCAGACCGCCGAGATCGAGGCCGAGTACTACGTCTCGTTCCTGCTGGACCGCTCCAACCGCACCTTCCTGGCGATGGCCAGCGTCGAGGGCGGTATGGAGATCGAGGAGATCGCGGTCACCAAGCCCGAGGCGCTGGCCAAGGTCCCGGTGGACGCCGCGGCCTACCACGAGGGCCTGTCGCAGGAGAAGGCCGACGAGATCGTCAAGGCCGCGAACTTCCCGCACCACGTGGCCGACCAGGTCGCCGCCGCGCTGGTGCAGCTGTGGCAGGTCTTCGTCCAGGAGGACGCCACCCTGGTCGAGGTCAACCCGCTGGTGAAGACCAGCGCCGGGAAGATCGTCGCGCTGGACGGCAAGGTGTCGCTGGATGAGAACGCCTCCTTCCGGCACGAGGACCACGAGGCGCTGGAGGACAAGGCCTCGGCGGACCCGCTGGAGGCCAAGGCCAAGGCCAAGCACCTGAACTACGTCAAGCTCGACGGCGAGGTCGGCATCATCGGCAACGGCGCGGGCCTGGTCATGTCCACCCTGGACGTGGTCGCCTACGCCGGGGAGAAGCACGGCGGCGTCAAGCCGGCCAACTTCCTGGACATCGGCGGCGGCGCCTCGGCCGAGGTGATGGCCAACGGTCTGGACATCATCCTCAACGACCCGGCTGTGAAGTCGGTGTTCGTCAACGTCTTCGGCGGCATCACCGCCTGTGACGCGGTGGCCAACGGCATCGTCGAGGCCTTCCACCTGCTGGGTGCCGAGGCCGGCAAGAAGCCGCTGGTCGTCCGGCTGGACGGCAACAACGCCGAGCTGGGCCGCCAGATCCTGGTGGACGCCAAGCTGCCGGGCGTTGAGCAGGTCGACACCATGGACGGCGCCGCGGACCGCGCGGCCGAGCTGGCGAACGCGCGCTAAGGGGATTGCAGAGAAATGGCTATCTTCCTCACTGAGAACAGCAAGGTCATCGTCCAGGGGATGACCGGCTCCGAGGGCATGAAGCACACCAAGCGCATGCTGGCCTCGGGCACCAAGATCGTCGGCGGCGTGAACCCGCGCAAGGCCGGCACCACCGTCGACGTCGACGGCGTCGAGGTCCCGGTGTTCGGCACCGTGGCCGAGGCGATGGACAAGACCGGCGCGGACGTGTCCGTGGTCTTCGTCCCGCCGGCGTTCACCAAGGCGGCGGCGCTGGAGGCGGTCGACGCCGGGATCGCGCTGTGCGTGATCATCACCGAGGGCGTGCCGGTCCACGACACCGCCGAGGTGTGGGCCTACAACCAGGCCAAGGGCGCCAAGACCCGGATCATCGGCCCGAACTGCCCGGGCCTGATCACCCCCGGCGCCTCGAACGCGGGCATCATCCCGGCCACCATCACCAAGGCCGGCAAGATCGGCCTGGTGTCCAAGTCGGGCACGCTGACCTACCAGATGATGTACGAGCTGCGGGACTTCGGCTTCTCCACCGCGGTCGGCATCGGCGGCGACCCGGTCATCGGCACCACCCACATCGACTGCCTGCAGGCGTTCCAGGACGACCCGGACACCGCGGCGATCGTGATGATCGGCGAGATCGGCGGCGACGCCGAGGAGCGCGCCGCGGCGTACATCAAGGAGCACATCACCAAGCCGGTGGTGGGCTACGTCGCGGGCTTCACCGCGCCCGAGGGCAAGACCATGGGCCACGCCGGCGCCATCGTCTCCGGCTCGGCCGGCACCGCCCAGGCGAAGCAGGAAGCGCTGGAAGCGGTCGGCGTGAAGGTCGGCAAGACGCCTTCGGCCACCGCGCAGCTGATGCGCGAGATCATGCAGGGCCTGTAAGGGTTCTGCTTCACGGGCCTCGGCCGCGCTTCGGGCGCGGTCGGGGCCTGTGGCGTTCTCGGTGCCGCCGGACGGCTGCCCGACACGCCCGGACCGATCACCCGGTCGCCGCAACCTCGCCCCCGTTTCGGCGCGGATCGGGTGTGTCCGGTGGGATTCTGGGGTTGTCCGCGGGGCACGGGCGTCTCCTCTTTCTGGGTGGTTTGCCCCCTTTGGTTGGGCGGGGCCCAACCGGGCCGCTGATTACGCCGCCGGGGTGAATCGCGGCGGTGCCCTCGGTGAGGCGTGCTGTCGCACCGGAGGCGGCGCGGATCCGCTGGCCAGAGTGGGGGGCATGCGCGATGAGAGCGGCGATCGCCGGAATGCCGTGGACGCTGGGCCGGATCGGAGCTGGGTGGCCGAGCAGCTGGCCGCCGCGCGGGCCCGGCAGGAGCCCGAGACCGAGCCGGAGCCGGCCGTCGTGCTCGGGGAGGCGCTGCGCGATCTGGCCGCCGAGTGGGGCGAGGTGCTGGCGGTCGCGTGGAACGGGCCGCATGGGCGGGACGTGCGGTTGGCCGCCCGGGCCGGGGCGCACGCGGCGCTGGCGGCGATCGCCACCTGGCTGGCCGCCGTCACCCTGTGCGTGACCGTCTGGCTGGTCTCGGCACCCAACACCTCGGGCCTCAGCGGGCCGTTGCGCGTCGGCGGCCAACTCTGGCTGCTCGGCCACCACGCCGCCCTGGACGTGCCGGCCGGCCGGATCGCGCTGGCCCCGCTCGGCTTCACCGCGTTGCTGGTCTTGGCGTTGTGGCAGACGGCCGTCGTCCCGATCGCGCGGCCCGTACAGCTCGCCTACACCGCCTTCGGCGCCGCGATCGGCTACTGCCTGGTGGCCGCGCTGGTGGCGGCTGGAGCCGCGACCAGCGACGTGCGGCCGGACACGGCGCAGGCGGTGTTGTCCGCGGTCCTGTTCGGCGCGCTGGTGCCGACGGCCGCGCGCTGGCGGCGCATCGCCGGGTTCTGCGATCTGCCGGAGTGGGTGTCCACGGCGGCCCGGGCGGGTGCGGCCGCCGGCGCGGTGCTGGTCGGCGGCGGCGCGTTGACGCTGGCCGGGACGATGGTCGTGCACCTGCCGGAGCCGGGTTGGCCGCGCGGCATCGCCGACGCGGTCGGCATGTTCCTGCTCAGCCTCGCGGTGCTGCCGAACGCGCTCGCCTGGTCGGCGTCATACGTGCTCGGACCCGGATTCGCGGTCGGCACCGGGACCGGCGTCAGTGTGCTGAGCGCGAAGGTCGGAGCGCTGCCGGTGTTCCCGATGCTCGGCGCCCTGCCGCGCGACGGCAGCCGCCTCTACCCCTACAGCCTGGCGTTCCTCGTGCTTCCGGTGGCGGCCGGGACGGTGTTGGCGCTGGTCGTGCTGCGTGCCGGGGAGCGGCCACTGGGCGAGCGAGTACGGGCTCTGAGCGCCGGGGCGGCGGCCGTGGCGCTGCTGGCCGGGCTGGTCGCGACGTTGTCGGGCGGTCCGCTGGCCGACGGACGGATGACCACGCTCGGTCCTTCCGGCTGGCGCACCGCTGTGGCGGCCTTCGTCCTGCTGGGAACGACCGCCGCCATCGTGGTGCTGACGCCGTCGCTGGGGCCGGCGGTCAAGGGACTGCCCAGGCCGTCGGTCGGGCGGATGGTCGATGCCGCGGCTGCCCTGCGGCCCCGGCGCCGGGTGACGGCGGAGCCCGAAGCAGTGTTCTTCACAGCAGACGCCGAAGCGCAGCCTGCCTCGGAGCCTGCCTCGGAGCCTGAACCGGAGCCTGAACCGGAGCCGGAAACAGAGTTCGAAGACAGCCTCGCTGTGGCCGCCGAGGACACGGCTGCCGAAGAAACCGCTGCCGAAGAAACCACGGTGGAAGAAGCCGAAGCCGACCCGGAGCCAGCCGAGCACGAGCCCGAGCCCGAGCACGAGCACCAGCCGAGCGAAGAGCAGGACTGAACCCGCTCAGCGCGACGTCGACATCCCCGTCCGGTTCTCCAACTGCGTCAGGCAGGCCTTCTGCGCGACCTGTGTGTTCGCACCCTGCATGCACTTGGCGTAGTCCTTGAACGGAGTCCACCACACGATCGAGGCGACCAGCAGCAGCCCGGCCAGCACCCCGGAGACCGAGGCCGACACCATGCTCGCGGTGGCCTCGGACGCCCGCTGATGCTTCAGCGCGGCCGTCCGCTGCGCCGAGATCGACAGCACGAACGCCGCCACCGCGAACGCCAGCCCGGCCGCCGCCCCGACGATCCACGCCGGGAACGTCTCCAGCCCCTGGTAGATCGCCAGCATGGTGCACGCCGTCGAGCCCAGCGACAGACCCAGTGCCCAGCGCGTCTTCAGATCGCGCGGCGGACGCGTGGGCGTCGGCGGCGCCTCGCGCTGGTCCCGGTAGCGCCGGTCCGGGTCGTTCTGCGGGTCCGGGCGCCGGTCCACCGGGCCGTAGCGGTTCGGGTCGCCCCACGGGGAGTGCTGGCGCTCCGGCTCGCGCGGACGCTCCGCACCCCACGGCTGCACCGGTCCCGGACGCACCTGGCCGTAAGGCTGCTGCGGCGGCGGGCCCCACGGCGAGCGCGGCGGCTGCTGCCGGTCGGCGGCGTCTTCCGGAGGCGGCGCGAACGGGTTGTCCTCGTTCGGAGCCGGAGCCGGAGCCGGAGCCGGAGCTGCGGGCGCAGGCGCGGCCGAAGTCGGGGCCGCAACCGGAGCCGGAGCCGAAAGCTCTTCCGTCCCCACCCCCGAAGCGGACGCCCCACCCTGCTCATCCGGCTCAGCGGCCCCGACGCCACCGGCGCCGAGCCCGCTGTCCGTCGGCGTGGGCCGTTGCTCGGCGTCGGTCACGGAAGTCCTCCGGGTTATCGTGGACATGATCGGTTCATCGCTGGTCGGCTGGCGGGCAACGCCCCGCCTGCCCACTATCGTTGCCTATGGCGACCCCGCCCGTCCAAGTGGGTTGGGTCCGACCGGCAGACAACAGCAAACACCCCTATAAGGAGGCCGCGGTCGTGGTCCATCCCGAAGGAACGAAGAGCCCGCCAGGGCTCGTGGAACACCGCCCGGGCGCCCCGGCGAGGATCGTGGTCCTCGTCTCGGGCTCGGGCACCAATCTGCAGGCGTTGATCGACGCGGAGCACGCGGAGAAAGCCCAGCGCGCGGAGAAGGCCGAGCACGCCGAGAGAGCCCAGCAGGCCGCGAAGGCCGAGCCGGCCGCCCCCGCGTTCGGTGCCACGGCCGCCCCCGCGTTCGGCGCCACCATCGTGGCCGTGGGCGCGGACCGCACCGGGATCCAGGGTCTGGACCGTGCCGAGCAGGCCGGCATCCCCACTTTCGCGCTGCGCGTCAAGGACTTCGCCACCCGCGAGGACTGGGACCGCGCGCTGCGCGACAAGGTCGCCGAGTACGAGCCGGACCTGGTGGTCTCGGCCGGCTTCATGAAGCTGCTCGGCCCGGACTTCCTGACCGCCTTCCGCGGCCGCGTCATCAACACCCACCCCGCGCTCTCGCCGAGCTTCCCCGGCATGCACGGCCCGGCCGACGCCCTGGCCTACGGCGTGAAGGTCACCGGCTGCACGGTGTTCTTCGTCGCCGGCGGCGTGGACGACGGCCCGGTGATCGCCCAGGTCGCCGTCCCGGTAGAGGACGGCGACGACGTGGCGACCCTGCACGAGCGCATCAAGACGGCGGAGCGGGCACTGCTCGTGGACGTCGTGGGCCGGCTGGCCCGCCATGGCTGGACCATCGACAACCGAAAGGTCACCTTCCAGTGAGCACCACTGAGGACATCCGCCCGATCAAGCGCGCGCTGGTCAGCGTGTACGACAAGACCGGGCTGGAGGAGCTGGCCCGCGGCCTGCACGCGGCCGGGGTCGCCCTGGTCTCCACCGGCGGCTCGGCGAAGCTGATCCGCGACCTGGACATCCCGGTCACCGAGGTGGCCGACCTCACCGGCTTCCCGGAGTGCCTGGACGGCCGGGTCAAGACCCTGCATCCCAAGGTGCACGCCGGCATCCTGGCCGACCTGCGGCTGGAGGACCACCGCAAGCAGCTCGCCGAGCTCGGCGTGGAGCCCTTCGACCTGGTCGTGGTGAACCTCTACCCGTTCACCCAGACCGTCGCCTCCGGCGCCGGCCCCGACGAGTGCGTCGAGCAGATCGACATCGGCGGCCCGTCGATGGTCCGGGCCGCGGCGAAGAACCACCCGAGCGTGGCCGTCGTCGTGAACCCGGCGAACTACGGCGCGGTGCTGGCCGCGGTGCAGGCCGGCGGCTTCAGCTTCGCGCAGCGCAAGCGCCTGGCCGCCGAGGCCTTCGCGCACACCGCCGAGTACGACGCCGCCGTCGCCGGCTGGTTCTCCTCGGCCTACGCGCCCGACGGCGAATCCCGCTTCCCCGACTTCGTCGCCAACACCTACGAGCGCAAGGCCGTCCTGCGCTACGGCGAGAACCCGCACCAGGGCGCCGCGCTCTACATCAACGAAGATGAGCAGGACACCCTCGCCACCGCCGAGCAGCTGCACGGCAAGGAGATGTCCTACAACAACTACGTGGACACCGACGCCGCCATCCGCTCGGCCCACGACTTCGAAGAAGCCTGCGTCGCGATCATCAAGCACGCCAACCCCTGCGGCATCGCGGTCAGTTCCGCCGGCGATATCGCCGAGGCGCACCGGCTGGCCAACGAGTGCGACCCGGTCTCGGCCTTCGGCGGCATCATCGCCGCCAACCGCACCGTCACCAACGCGATGGCGTTGCAGGTCAACGAGGTCTTCACCGAGGTCATCTGCGCGCCGGACTACGAGCCGGAGGCGCTGGAGACGCTGAAGACCAAGAAGAACATCAGGATCCTGAAGACCGGCAGCCGCAACCGCCGCAAGCTGGAGTTCCGTCAGATCTGCGGCGGCCTGCTGCTCCAGGACGGCGACCTGTACCAGGCCGAGGGCGACGACCCGGCGACCTGGACCCTGGCCAGCGGCGAGCCGGCCGACGAGCAGACCTTCGCCGACCTGGTCTTCGCCTGGCGCGCGATCCGCTCGGTGAAGTCCAACGCGATCCTGCTGGCCTCCGGCGGCGCCTCGGTCGGCGTCGGCATGGGCCAGGTGAACCGGGTCGACTCGGCCAAGCTGGCGGTCCAGCGGGCCGGCGACAAGGCACACGGCTCGGTCGCGGCCTCCGACGCCTACTTCCCGTTCCCGGACGGCTTCGAGGTCCTGGCCGAGGCCGGGGTCAAGGCCGTGGTGCAGCCCGGCGGTTCGGTGCGCGACGAGCTGGTGATCGAGGCGGCGCGCAAGGCCGGCGTCACGATGTACATGACCGGCACCCGGCACTTCACCCACTAAGGAGGCGACAGACATGACCGCACAGATCCTGGACGGCAAGGCCACCGCCGCCACCATCAAGAGTGAGCTGTCCACGCGGGTCGAGACGCTCAAAGCCCGCGGCATCGTGCCCGGCTTGGCGACCCTGCTGGTCGGCGACGACCCGGCGTCCGCCTCCTACGTGCGCAGCAAGCACCGCGACTGCGCGCAGGTCGGCATCGCCTCGATCCAGCGCCGGCTGCCCGCCTCGGCGTCCCAGGCGCAGGTCGCCGAGGCCGTGGCCGAGCTGAACGAGGACCCGGCCTGCACCGGCTACATCGTCCAGCTGCCGCTGCCCAAGGGCATCGATGAGAACGCGATCCTGGAGCTGGTGGACCCGGACAAGGACGCCGACGGCCTGCACCCGACCAACCTGGGCCGGCTCGTGCTGGGCGCTCCGGCGCCGCTGCCGTGCACCCCGCTGGGCATCGTCGAGCTGCTGCGCCGTCACGACGTGGCGATCGCCGGGGCCGAGGTGGTGATCGTCGGCCGCGGCATCACCGTGGGCCGGCCGCTGGGCCTGCTGCTGACCCGGCGCAGCGAGAACGCGACCGTGACGCTGTGCCATACCGGCACCCGCGACCTGGCGTTCCACACCCTGAAGGCGGACATCGTCGTGGCCGCCGCCGGTGTGCCGAACCTGATCACCGCCGAACTGGTGAAGCCGGGCGCGGCGGTGCTGGACGTCGGCGTGTCCCGCGGGGAGGGCGGCTTGGCCGGCGACGTCGCGGACGACGTGCGCGACGTGGCGGGCTGGGTGTCGCCGAACCCCGGCGGGGTCGGGCCGATGACCCGGGCGATGCTGCTCAACAACGTGGTGGAGATCGCGGAGCGCCGGCTCTAGGCGGCCTCCGGCGGTGCTGATGAGCCGTCCCTATTGACGGTTCATCAGATCACCCTTACAAGGGGGGACATGTCCGGTGACCATCGGGACCTGTCCCCCCTTGATGATTTCCCGTTCCATCAGACCTCGGAGTCGCTGGCGCACGTGGCCACCTCCGACCGGAACTTCTACGACCGCTACTACTTCAACGTGCATCACTGCACCGGCGATCTCTTCATGGCGCTGGGAGTGGGGCAGTACCCGAACCTCGGGGTGACCGACGCTTTCGCGGCGGTCGTCCACCGGGGAGTCCACCGCGTGGTCCGGGCCTCGCGCGAGTTGGGGAACGACCGCGGCGATACATCCGTGGGCCCGTTCCGCGTCGAGGTCCTGGAGCCGCTGAACCGGCTGCGGGTCGTGCTGGAGCCGGGGGAGTACGAGCTCTCCTTCGACCTGACCTGGACCGCGTCGATCCCGGCGACCCGGGAGCCGCGGCAGTTCGTGCGGCGCCACGGCCGGGTCTGGATGGACTCGGTGCGGCTGGCGCAGACCGGCTTCTGGGCCGGGACGCTGCGGATCGGCGAGGACGAACTCGCCGTCGCCCCCGACACCTGGTGGGGGTCGCGAGACCGGTCGTGGGGCATCCGGCCGGTCGGCGAGGCCGAGCCCGCCGGGATCGGCGGCAACGGCGGGGTCCCGCCGACGTTCCACTGGGTCTACGCGCCGATGCAGTTCGACGACTTCTCGATCCTGGTGATCGCGCAGGAGGACGAGGACGGTGTCCGGGTCGTGGAGGAGGCGGTGAAGGTCTTCCGCGACGGCCGCCACGCCGAGTCCCTGGGCCGTCCGGATCTGGAACTGCACTACAGTCCCGGCAGCCGGGACGTGAAGTCGGCCGTGGTGACCTTCGCCGGCCGGGCCGAGCGGGTCCGGGTGACGCAGTTGCTCCCGCTGCACATGGCCGTCGGCAGCGGCTACGGCCTGGACGCCGACTGGCGGCACGGCATGTATCAAGGGCCTGATCTGGTGGTCCAGCAGGTGGTGCTGCCGGCGGCGGAGGCGGCCGCGAAGTCCGGGATGTTCGGCATCACCGAGCGGCTCTCGCGCTTCGACTACGACGGGCCAGAGGGCCTCCGCACCGGGTTCGGCCTGTTCGAGACGCTGTTCATCGGCGCGCACAAGCCCAGCGGGTTCGGCGACTGGCTGGCGGTGGCGCCGTAGCGCGCTCGTTACAGATCGCGGTCTTGGCGATCATGCGGCGCAAGTAGAGTTGCCCGCATGGCAGTGAACAACCGTCCCCCCGGGACCTCCTTCGGCCGCCAGGTCGCCGCGGAGTGGCCGATCCTGGCGGTGCTGGCCGGCTTCGGCTTCGGCATGACGGTGATACTGCACAACGAGGTCTTCCAGGGCGCCGCGGTGATGGGCCTGTCGCTGCTGATGGGCGCCGGGCTCCGGCTGTTCCTGCCCACCCGGGTGGCCGGCACGCTGGCCGTCCGGCGCCGGGCGGTCGACGTCGGCATGTACACGGTCGTCGGCCTGACGCTGGTGGTGTTGGGGCTGCTGGTGCAGGGGATATTCTCGAACTGACGGGCCCGGGCCGGCCGGTCCGGACCGGGTTCGGCGGCCGCTTGGCGATCGGTGCCGCGAGGCATGTATCTTGAGGTCGAGATAATTCCCGATCCGTAAGGACGTCCGCCATGGCCTACTCCGGTCCCAAGATCAAGGTCGCGAACCCCGTCGTCGAACTCGACGGCGACGAGATGACCCGGATCATCTGGCAGTTCATCAAGGACTCGCTGATCCTGCCCTACCTCGATGTCGACCTGAAGTACTTCGACCTGGGCATCGAGCACCGCGATGCCACGGACGACCAGGTCACCGTGGACGCGGCGAACGCGATCAAGCAGTACGGCGTCGGCGTGAAGTGCGCCACCATCACCCCGGACGAGGCGCGGGTCGAGGAGTTCGGCCTGAAGAAGATGTGGCGCTCGCCCAACGGCACCATCCGCAACATCCTGGACGGCGTGATCTTCCGCGAGCCGATCGTCATCAGCAACATCCCGCGCCTGGTCCCGGGCTGGACCAAGCCGATCGTCGTCGGCCGCCACGCCTTCGGCGACCAGTACCGCGCCACCGACCTGAAGGTCCCCGGCGAGGGCACGCTGACCCTGACCTTCACCCCGAAGGACGGCGGCGAGCCGATCGAGCTCAACGTCTTCGACTTCCCCGGCTCCGGCGTCGCGCTGGCGATGTACAACCTGGACGAGTCGATCCGCGGCTTCGCCCGCGCCTCGATGCGCTACGGCCTCAACCGCGGCTACCCGGTCTACCTCTCCACGAAGAACACGATCCTGAAGGGCTACGACGGCCGCTTCAAGGACATCTTCCAGGAGATCTTCGACACCGAGTTCAAGACCGAGTTCGACAAGGCCGGCCTGACCTACGAGCACCGCCTGATCGACGACATGGTGGCCTCCGCGCTGAAGTGGGAGGGCGGCTACGTCTGGGCGTGCAAGAACTACGACGGCGACGTCCAGTCCGACACCGTCGCCCAGGGCTTCGGCTCCCTCGGCCTGATGACCTCGGTCCTGATGGCCCCCGACGGCAAGACCGTCGAGGCCGAGGCCGCGCACGGCACCGTGACCCGGCACTACCGCCAGCACCAGCAGGGCAAGCCCACCTCCACCAACCCGATCGCCTCGATCTACGCGTGGACCCAGGGCCTGGCCTACCGGGGCAAGTTCGACAACACCCCCGAGGTCGTGAAGTTCGCCGAGACCCTGGAGCGCGTCTGCGTCCAGACCGTCGAGGAGGGCAAGATGACCAAGGACCTGGCGCTGCTGGTCTCCCCGGACCAGCCGTACCTGACCACCCAGGAATTCCTCGCCGCGATCGACGAGAACCTGCAGAAGGCGATGACCTCGGCCTGAGGCTGAGTCTTCGGCCCTGAGCCCTGGGCTCGGAACGCTCGGCTCTGGGCTTTGAACGCTTGGCCCTGGGCTTTGAACGCTGGGCTCTATGGCCCTTGGGTTTTGAGCTCTGTGCTCCGAAGTACCTCGTGAGGTGCGCGGCCCCCGTGGCCGCGCACCTCACGCGTTTCCGGGCTCGTACTCTCGCGACAACGCCGGGTTCTGCGGCGTGCCGCGAGAATCGAGGCGCGCGCTACGACGCCGGCGTGTAGGTCACGAACACAACCCCGTTGTTGCCGAATCCGGGCGCCGCGTTGACCGGCGGTGTGGGGTCTCCCGAGGAGCTCGGCGGCTGCGAACCGCCCCCGCTGCCGCCGTTGCCGCCGTCCTGCGCGGGTCCGCCCTCGCCGTTGCCGCCGCCGGGGGCGAGGCTGCCGCCGCCGTCGCCGCCGAACACGGTGTATTCGCTGGCGTTGGACGCGCCGCGGCTCCCGTTCTGCCCGGAGATGTTCTGCGTCGCCGGGATCACCTGGCCATTCTGCTTGCAGACGCCGCCCGCGCCGCCGGCTCCGCCGCCCCCGCCGTAGCCGCCTTCGTGCTGGTCGAGTTGCCCGGCGCCGCCTCCGCCACCGCCGAAGGCATAGGCGATGGTGTCGCCGTTTCCGAAGCTGCTCGCGCCGCCGCCTCCGCCGCCTCCGCCACCCGGGATCTCGTCGACCGTGCCCTGGCCGCCGCGTCCGCCGGATCCGGGGACGACGCCACCGCCGGCGCCGCCGTAGCCGCTCGGAATCTGGGTGGGCGAAGCAGCTCCGGTCCCGCCGCCTCCGCCTCCGCCGCCCTGGGCTCCGCCGGCTCCGCCGGTGGCCGCGTTCGCGGACCGGTCGGCGCCCGCCTGGCCGCCGTCGTCGCCGTAGCCCGCGGTCGGATCGGTGTCAGGAGCGCCCTGGCTCCCGCCGCTGCCGCCGGCTCCGCCGACCACGACGTTGTACGTGGCGCCCGGCGTCACCGTCAGCTGGCAGGTCACCAGACCGCCCTCGCCGCCGCCTCCGCCGCCCCAGGCCTGATAGCCCGGCGCGGTGCTGTCGCCGCCCCCGCCGCCTCCGGCCGCGGCCACGGTCACCGTGACCTGGGTGACGCCCGCGGGCACGGTGAACACGGAGTCCGTGGTGAACATCTCGGGCACCGGCGCGGGCGTGTCCGCGCGGGCCGCGGCCGCGGGGAGCACGACGATTCCAGCCAGGGCTGCCACGGCGATCGATGCGACCTTTGCAGATTTCACAAGGCAACCGTATGACCCGGTGTGAGGTCATTGATGTACATTTCGCCATGAAATCACCGATTGGCGCCGGATGGCTCCGCGAGCCGGGCAGACAGGTGTCTTATATGCGCATTCGAACCAAGGCCGCGGCAGGCCTGACCACCTTCCTCGTCACGACGGCCATGGCGGCGGTGTGGGGGCCGCCCGCGTCCGCCGACACCAACGCGGTGCAGCCGTCGGTCCTGGCGATCCTCGCCCATCCGGACGACGACCTGCTGTTCATGGAACCGGATCTCAAGCAGGACTACGACGTCCCCACCACGACCGTCTACGTCACCGGCGGGGACGCCACCAACCACGGCGACCCGGGCAAGGAGTTCCCCGACCCGTGCGCGTATTCGGCCAGCAGGTTCGACGGCCTGCGCGCGGCGCACTCCCGCGGTATCCAGAACCCGACCTGGACCAAGACCGCCATCACGATTGACGGCCACGTCATCGAGGAGGACACCCTCAACCAGCGCCGCACGACCAAGCTTGTCTTCCTGCGCCTGCACGAGGCCGGTAACGGGCACTTCAAATCGGAGCCGCCGGATCCGAAGGACGGCGACTTCGCCAACATCTACGACCTCTTCGCACATCCCAACTCCCGGTTCAAGGAGAGGTCGGAGGGCAGCGACCCCGGCGACGGCGATCGGCCCGGCGGCAACGACTGCGACCCGCAGTGGGCGCATCAGACGTACAACCGCGAAGACCTGCTCTTGACCTTCACCGATCTGATGGAGCGCTACCAGGCCAGCACGGTCCTGTCCCTGGACCCCAACGTCGGCTACCCCTACAAGGATCTCAACATCGACCACATCGGGGTCTCCCGGTTCGTCGGCGTCGCGTCCCAGGGGTGGCACGGGCCTGAGAACAAGGGACATCTCCTGCTGCGGGACTATCGGACCTACACGATCGACGCCGATCCCGGGAACCTGGATCCCGCCACGTTCGCCGACAAACAGGACGAGTTCCTCACCTATGTCGGCCCCAATCGCCATGCCACCGAAAAGGACTACAGCGGGCAGAACGATCCCGAGCCGAATCCGTACAACGACTTCTACTCCAAGTTCCTCCACCGCGAATACCCACGCTGGACCAACGGAGTGGCGTGGACAGCGCTGGACTCCACCGGGCGCCTGAACGCGGTGGCGATGCTGGACAACAAGGTCCAGATCTGGCGCGAGAACGCCTCCGGCGGCACCTGGACCGGGCCGATCCCGGTCCCCGGCAGCGTCCCGCTGGCTTCGACCCTGACCCTGATCAAGGACGGCTTCGGCACCCTGCACATCGTCGGGATCCGCCTGGCGGACAACCAGATCGTCACCACCGCCGAGAACGCCACCGGGACCTGGGGACCATGGACCGTGCTCGGCAATCCCAACTCCAACCCGGATCAGCAGGTCCTGACCGGGAATCCGGCCGTGGTGGCCGAGCGCGACGGCCGACTGACCGTGTTCGTCCGGAACTGGGGCAGCGGGGTCAGCATGCTGCGGCAGAACCCGGACGGGAGCTGGCCGTCGGACTGGGCCGACATCAAGGGCTACCTGGTGCGCGACGACATCACCGCCGGCCTGGCCCCGGACGGCCACGTCGAGCTGTTCGCGCCGTCGATCGGCGGCCTGCTGCACTGGAGCGAGAACCCGGACACCGGCGCCTACCCGATCGACCCGGTGCCGGTCGGCCCGCCGACCGCCGGACCGGTCAGCATCAGCCGCAACTCCGACGGCCGCATGCAGATCTTCTACGTGCAGGCCGACACCGGGAAAGTCGCTACGCAATGGCAGCGGCCGACCGGCTTCTGGACCACCACCTCCGGCGCCATCGGCCCGTTCGGGCTCGAAGGCGTCTCGGCCAACGCCGGCAGCGACGGCCGCATGACGCTGGCCACCCGCAACCCCGGGGGCGGGGTGAGCCTGCTGGTCCAGGACGCGCCGAACATCGGCTTCAGCAACTTCCCGGACTTGGGCAATGTGATCCTCGGCGCCCCGGTCGTGGCGCTCGACCGGCGCGGGCGTCAGGTGGTGCTGGCCTTCGAACGGGACGGCGCGCTGCACGTGGCGCGGCAGTCGGCACCGGGGGCGGGGAGCCCGTACGGGCAGTGGGAGTTGGCAGGGAGCTGAGATAGGCGACAGTTGAGCGGCCCCGGACCTGTCGTCCGGGGCCGCTTGGCTTTTCCGGCCGCTCAGCCGCGCGCCGGCCGCTCAACCGGTCAGCCGCGCATCAGCCGCCGCTCAGCCGCTCAGCCGCTCAGCCGCGTGCCAGCCGCCGGTCGGCCAGCGAGGCCAGCAGCGCGGCCCCATCCCCGAGCACCGAATCATCGAAGTCGGCCAGCGGGCTGTGGTTCGAGGGCGCGTTCTCGAAGTCGTCCACCGGACAGGCGCCGAGGAAGCAGTAAGTCCCCGGCACCTCCTCCAGCACCCGCGAGAAGTCCTCGGCCCCGGGGTTCGGGTCGGCCAGCCGCAGGAACCGCTCCTCGCCGAGGATCTCGCTCGTGACCTCCTGGAGGAAGTCGACCTCGGCGTCGTGGTTCACGGTCGGCGGGTACTGCTCCTTGTAGGTGATGTCCACCCCGCAGCCATACGCCGCCGCCATGCCGTTGAGCAGGTCCGGCACCGTCTCCAGCAGCCGGGCCCGGGACGCGTGCGAGAACGAGCGCATCGTCAGGTGGAACGCGGCGTCGTCCGGGATGATGTTCGACGCGGTCCCGGCGTGGAAGGCACCGACGGTGATCACCACCGGGTCGAAGATGTCGAACTTGCGGGTGACCAGGGACTGCAGTGCCACCACCATCTCGCAGGCCACCGGGATCGGGTCCCGGCCGGTGTGCGGCCGCGAGCCGTGCGCACCGGCGCCGCGCACCGTCACCAGGAGCTCGTCGGCCCCGGCCATCAGGGTCCCGGCCCGGGAGCCGACCGACCCGCGGGGGATCTTGTCGGAGAGCACGTGCAGGCCGTAGGCGCCGACCACCCGCGGACCGGCGGCGTCCAGCACGCCCTCGCGGATCATGCGCCCGGCCCCGTCGTCACCCTCCTCGCCGGGCTGGAACATGAACACCACGTCGCCGGCCAGCCGGTCGCGGCGCGCGCTGAGTAGCCGGGCCGCGCCGACCAGGATCGCGGTGTGCAGGTCGTGGCCGCAGGCGTGCATGTTCGGGCCGTCGGCGGCGTAGTCCCGGCCGGTCCTCTCCACCACCGGCAGCGCGTCCATGTCGCCGCGCAGCAGCACCGCCTGCGCCTGGGCACTCTGCGAGTCTCCGGTGCCGCCCGCCGCGCCGGTCCCGCGCAGCACCGCGGTCACCGACTTCAGCTCCTTGCCCAGGCTGATCTCCAGCGGCAGCCCCTCGAGCGCGGCCAGGACCCGCTCCTGGGTGCGGGGCAGTTCAAGGCCGATCTCGGGTATGCGATGCAGGTCGCGGCGCAGCCGGACCAGATCGTCCTGCAGCTCCTTGGCGTCATCGGTGTAGGTCATGCTGCCATCGTGCACCGGCTGTCCAGATCCGCGATCGTGATGATCGCCTGACCGCCGGTGATGCCCGGACGCTTCGGCGCCCGCCTACCGCCCGTCCGGCGGCCCGGCCATCGGCGCCGGCTGCAGGATGTTGAACCGCGCGCCGAACTGGTCGGTCAGCGCGGCCAGCCGTCCGGGCGGGGCGTCGGCGGCCGGGATCAGGACGGTGCCGCCGGAGCCGGTCACCCGGGCCACGGTCGTGTCGGCGTCGGCCACCATGAAGTAGGGGACCCACTTCTCGTCCTGGATCGGCACCTGGTCGGTGATCGTCATGATCCCGCCGAACGCGGCCATCGGGTCGCCGGACCGGGTCGTCCACATGTCGTAGCCGCCGCCCTCAGGCGCGCCCTCCATATACGGCTCCACCTGCCAGCCGAAAAGCGCGGGATAGAAGGACTTCGCCGCCGCCGGATCGCGGGTCCACAACTCGGTCCAGAGCATCGTGTCCTCGACGCAGCAGGCCTGGAAGCCGGTGACCTCGCCGGACTGCCAGAGCGCGAACTCGGCGCCGCTGGGATCGGTGAGCTGGGCGAAGGAGCCCTCGCCGGGGATCCCCGTGACCGGGACGCGCACCTTGGCGCCGCCCCTCTCGGCGGCGGCCACCGAAGCGGCGGCGTCGGCGACCCGGACGTAGGTCATCCAGTCGGGTTTGTCGGCCGGATCGGTCAGCCCGCCGAGCCCGGCGACCGACTTCCCGTCCTTGCGCAGGAACCAGTAGCCGGGATCCTCCGGGGAATCCGGCACCATCTGCTCCGCGGTCCAGCCGAAGACCCGGCCGTAGAAGGCGGCCGAGGCGCCGGGGTCGGGGGAGCCGAGATCGATCCAACCGGGCAGGCCGGGGGTGTTCTCCGAGGTGATCATGAGAGGGCCTTCCTGTGAGGTGCGTCACACAGGATCGAGTCTTCCACCCGGCACCGACAGTCACGACCCGAGCGCGGAACCGGGATCGCCCGCTTCCCGCGTATGTCTGCTTTCTCACAGGAGTCGGCGCTCCCTGACGGAAACCTCGCAGGTACTCCAGGAGTAGCCTGTGGGCTGGCAACACATCCATACGGAACCTTCACATAAACGCAGGAGCCACAAGCGATGTCCCGCACCCCCGTCAACGTCACCGTGACCGGCGCGGCCGGCCAGATCGGCTACGCCCTGCTGTTCCGCATCGCCTCCGGCCACCTGCTGGGCCCGGACGTGCCGGTGAAGCTGAACCTGCTGGAGATCCCGCAGGCGGTCAAGGCCGCCGAGGGCACGGCGATGGAGCTGGTCGACTCCGCGTTCCCGCTGCTGGCCGGGATCGACATCCACGACAACCCCAAGGACGGCTTCAACGGCGCGAACGTGGCGCTGCTGGTCGGCGCCCGCCCCCGCACCGCGGGCATGGAGCGCGGCGACCTGCTGGAGGCCAACGGCGGCATCTTCAAGCCGCAGGGCGAGGCCATCAACGCGCACGCCGCCGACGACATCAAGGTCCTGGTGGTCGGCAACCCGGCGAACACCAACGCGCTGATCGCCGCCGCCCACGCCCCGGACGTCCCGAAGTCCCGGTTCACCGCGATGACCCGCCTGGACCACAACCGGGCCCTGGGCCAGCTGGCGCTGAAGACCGGCGCCCCGGTCGCCGACATCACCAACCTGACCATCTGGGGCAACCACTCCGCGACCCAGTACCCGGACGTGTTCCACGCCAAGATCGCCGGCAAGAACGCCGCCGAGGTCGTCAACGACCAGGAGTGGATCGAGAAGACCTTCATCCCGACCGTCGCCAAGCGCGGCGCGGCCATCATCGAGGCCCGCGGCTTCAGCTCCGCCGCCTCGGCCGCCAACGCCGCCCTGGACCACATGTACACCTGGGTCAACGGCACCGCCGAGGGCGACTGGACCTCCATGGGCGTCGTCTCCAACGGCGCCTACGGCGTCGCCGAGGGCCTGGTCTCCTCCTTCCCGGTCACCACCAAGGGCGGCGAGTGGAGCATCGTCGAGGGCCTGGAGATCGACGAGTTCTCGCGCGGCCGCATCGACGCCTCGGTCAAGGAACTGTCCGAGGAGCGCGACGCGGTGAAGCAGCTCGGCCTGATCTGAGCGGCTCAGCCGCACGGTCAGAGCAGACGGACGGCCCGGCGCCCCGCACACCGCGGGAGCCGGGCCGTTTCTTGCCTTTTATCGCCGACCGTCGCGGGTCACAGCAACGGATCCCGGGCCAATAATCGCGTCAGCACCAAAGCCGACCGCGTCCGCTGGATCTCCGGCTCCCGCCGGATCCGTTCCAGCGCCTCCTCCAAGTGCTGCGTGTTCTCGGCGACCAGGTGCAGCAGCGCGTCGGCGTCCCCGGTGATCGTGTACGCGGCGACCACCTCCGGGTGCCGCGAAACGCACTCCCGGATCACGTCCGGCGACGTCCGGTCCCCGCAGTAGACCTCGACGAAGGCCTCGGTGGTCCAGCCGAGCGCGGTCTGGTCGACGATCACCGAGAACCCGCGGATCGCCCCGTCGGCCCGCAGCCGGTCCACCCGCCGCTTCACCGCCGAAGCCGACAACCCCACCCCCGCCCCGACGTCGGCGAAGGACGCCCGCGCGTCGCGGCGCAGCGCGTCGATGATGGCGCGGTCGAGGCTGTCCATGCCCTGAGATTAGCGGTCCGCGGTCCCGCGGCCCCGGACGCCCGATCCCGATCCGGCCGACTGATCCGCGCACAATCCGCCACACCACGAGGAACGAACGATTGCGGCGAAGGGGTGACGCCACTTCTTCGTCGAAGGCGACACCCGTCGTCCATGCCGGGGCCACCGGCCGGACGCCGGAATCACGGCACGGTGAAGAAATCCCGCCACCGACGAGACCAGAACCCCTCGCCACACGTCTCAACAAACGAAGCCGCGCCCGCAGCGGGCCGTACCCCCGCCGCGAGCGCGGCCGATCACGTCGCGCGGACCCGGCCGCCGAGGCCGGGTCCGTCGCGACCGACAGACAGTATCAACCCAGAGCGCTCCGTAGTTGCAGCACGGCCCAGTCCAGGTCCTCGGCGGTCACCACGAGCGGCGGCGCGAGCCGGATCGTCGAACCGTGAGTGTCCTTGGCCAGCACCCCGCGCGCCATCAGCCGCTCGGAGATCTCCCGGCCGGTCCCGTAGGAGGGATCGATGTCCACGCCGGCCCACAGGCCGCGCCCGCGCACCTCGCGCACCATCTCCGGCGGCAGCTCGGCCAGCGCCGCGTGCAGATGCGCGCCGAGCGTCCGGGCCCGGGCCTGGTACTCGCCGGTGGCCAGCAGGCCGACCACCGCGCGGCCGACCGCGCAGGCCAGCGGGTTGCCGCCGAAGGTGGAGCCGTGCTCGCCGGGGTGGAACACGCCGAGCACGTCCCGGTTCGCGACCACCGCCGACACCGGCAGGATCCCGCCGCCGAGCGCCTTGCCCAGGATGTAGACGTCCGGCACCACGGCTTCGTGGTCACACGCGAACGTGTACCCGGTCCGGCCCAGTCCGGACTGGATCTCGTCGGCCATCATCAGAACACCGCGCCGGGTGCAGACCTCGCGCACCGCCGCGAGATACCCGTCCGGCGGCACCAGCACCCCGGCCTCGCCCTGGATCGGCTCCAGCAGCACGGCCACGGTGTCGTCGGTGATGGCCGCCTCGATCGCCGCGGCGTCGCCGTAGGGCACTGAGACGAACCCCGGGGTGAACGGCCCGAACTCGTTGCGGGCGTCCGGATCCGTGGAGAACGACACGATGGACAGCGTCCGGCCGTGGAAGTTCCCCTCGCAGGTGATGATCTGCGCGCGGTCCTCGGGCACGCCCTTGACCTGGTAGCCCCACTTGCGCGCGGTCTTCAGCGCGGTCTCCACGGCCTCGGCCCCGGAGTTCATCGGCAGCGCCGCGTCCTTGCCGGACAGCTCGGCCAGCTCGGCGACGAACGGCCCGAACTGGTCGTGGTGGAAGGCCCGCGAGGTCAGCGTCACCCGGCCCAGCTGCTCGCGCGCGGCGGCCAGCAGCACCGGGTTGCTGTGCCCGAAGTTCAGCGCCGAGTACCCGGCGAGCATGTCCAGGTAGCGGTTGCCGTCGACGTCGGTCACCCAGGCCCCGTCGGCCTCGGTGATCACCACCGGCAGCGGGTGGTAGTTGTGCGCGGTGTGCGCGTCGGACTGCGCGATCAGCGCTTTGGCCCGGTCCGAGGGCGGAGCGTGCTGGCCGGTGCGGTCGGTCTCAGGGATCGTGGTCACGGCGGGGCTCCTCTCAGCCTCGGAGTTCCAGCGTGCAGCACTTGACCGAGCCGCCGGCCTTGAGCAGTTCGGACAGGTCCATGCCGATCGGCTCGTAGCCGCGCTCGGCCAGCTGCGCCGCCATGCCGGTGGCGGCCTGGGGGAGCAGGACGTGCAGGCCGTCGGACACCGCGTTGAGCCCGAACGCCGCGGCGTCCTCGGCGGTGGCGATGACAGCGTTCGGATACAGCGTGTTCAGCACCGCCCGCGACCCCGGCGAGAACGCCTCGGGGTAGTAGGCGATGGTCTCGTGGTCGAGCACCGTCAGCGCGGTGTCCAGGTGGTAGTAGCGCGGGTCGACCAGGCGCAGCCCGATCACCGGCATCCCGAAGAACTCCTGCGCCTCCAGATGGGCGTTCGGGTCGGACCGGAAGCCGTGGCCGGCCAGGATCCAGTCCCCGGCGTAGAGGAAGTCGCCCTCACCCTCGTTGATGAACTGCGGGTCGTGGATCTCGGCGAAGCCGTTCTTGCGGAACCACTCCATGTACGCCGGACCCTCCGGCACGCGCTCCTTGTTCCGGAACGAGGCGCCGAGCACCTTGCCGCCCACGACGGTGGCGCCGTTGGCCGCGAACACCATGTCCGGCAGGCCCTCGATCGGTTTGATGGCCTCCACCTGGTGGCCGAGGTTCAAGTAGGCGTCGCGCAGGGTCTCCCACTGGCGCGCGGCCAGCGAGGCGTCGACCGGTTGGTCCGGGTGCATCCAGGGGTTGATGGCGTAGGCGACCGCGAAGTGGTCGGGCGGGCACATCAGATAGCGGCGCGGAATCGCCACGCGCTGGGTCGCCGAGGGGGCGCCGGAGGACTCGGGGGTCATGCAACCTGAGCATAAGTACCGCGTTTCCCCAGCTCAAGGCACCATCGTTGCGTGTCGTCGGGCGATCGTTGCGAAGATCGGTCGGTCACAGGCGTTTCATTGCGCCCCTGCCGTCCCAGCGGGCCGGCGCCCGGGCTCCCTACAATCAGGACGTGAGCCCCATTCTCGTGTCCATCCTGGTCGTGCTGGCGCTGATCCTCATCGAGGCGCTGTTCGTCGCCTCCGAGATCGCGCTCGTTTCGTTGCGCGAGAGCCAGATCGAGACCATGGCCCAACAAGGCCGCCGCGGCCAGGTGGTGGCCAAACTGGTGCGCGACCAGAACCGGTGGCTGGCCACGGTGCAGATCGGCGTCACCCTGACGGCGCTGCTGTCCTCGGCCTACGGCGCCATCACCCTGTCCGAGAGCGCCAAGCGCGGCCTGATCAGCGCCGGGCTCGGCGAGGGCCTGGCCGGATTCGTCGGGGTCGTCGGGGTCACCCTGGTCATCACCTTCGTCACCCTGGTGATCGGCGAGCTCGCGCCCAAGCGGCTGGCACTGCAACGGCCGGAGCCGACGGCGCGCGCGGTCGCGCCCTTCCTGAACCGGATGGCCGCGGTGGTCCGGCCGTTCATCTTCCTGCTGTCGGTGTGCACCAACGGCGTGGTCCGGCTGTTCGGCGGCGACCCGGACGTGGGCCGGGAGGCGGTGTCCTCGGAGGAACTGCGGCTGATGGTGGCCGGGAACCAGACCCTGAACAGCGACGAGCGCGAGCTGATCGACGAGATCTTCGACGCCGGCGACCGGCAGCTGCGCGAGGTGCTGGTCCCGCGGACCGAGGTCACGTTCCTGGACGGCAGCATGCCGATCCGGCAGGCCGGGCGGATCGCCGCCTCCGAGCCGCACTCCCGCTACCCGGTGATCGACGGCTCGGCGGACAACGTCATCGGGTTCGTGCACGTGCGCGACTTCCTCAACCCGGAGCTGGCCGGGCGCTCGATCCGGCTGGAGGAGATCGCCCGGCCGGTGAAGATGCTGCCGACCTCCAAGCAGCTGCTCGCGGCGCTGTCGGAGATGCGGGCGGAGTCCACGCACCTGGCGATCGTCGTGGACGAGTACGGCGGCACCGCCGGCATCGTCACCCTGGAGGACCTGATCGAGGAGCTGATCGGTGACATCCAGGACGAGTACGACGTCGGCCAGGCCGGCACCACCCGGCTGGTCGGCGGGGTGATGGAGGTCGACGGCCTGCTGAACCTCGACGACTTCATGGACGAGTCCGGCATCGAGCTGCCGGACGGCCCGTACGAGACCGCGGCCGGCTTCATCGTGGCCCAGCTCGGCCGGCTGCCGCAGCTCGGCGACGAGGTCGTGGTGGCCTTCGACACGGTGCGCGGGCTCGGCGACGTGGACGACGACGAGGACGTCGAACGCGAGGTGCACCGCTACCAGCTGCGGGTGGCGGAGATGGACGGCCGACGGATCGCACGGATCCGGATCACGCGGCTGCCGGAGGGCGGGGTCGCGGTGGTCGGGGCTGGTGATGAGGCCGGCGATTCCGACTCGGGTGACTCCGGCGCCGAGATCGACACCGAAACCGATGTCGATGCCGAGCCTGCCGAGGCCACGGCCACCGCCGCCGAATCAGCCGGTGATCTCGCCTCTGATCTCACCGCAGCCGAATCAGCCGGTGATCCCGCCTCTGATCTCACCTCTGGTGATGATCCGGACACTGATGGTGCCGACCCCTTGGCCGGGTCCGGCCGCGGGGAGGAGATCCAGGGAGAACCCGATCAAAGCGAGCCGCGGATCTGAGAGAATGGGGCTCATGGCAGCCGCTCCCCAGTCCTCCGGTCGCAAGCGCGTCTTCTCCGGGATCCAGCCGACCGCCGACTCCTTCCACGTCGGCAACTACCTCGGCGCGATCCGGCAGTGGGTGCCGCTGCAGGAGACCCACGAGACCATCTACTGCGTGGTGGACCTGCACGCGATCACTGTCGAGCAGGACCCGAAGCTGTTGCGCCAGCGCACCCGGATCGCCGCCGCGCAGCTGCTCGCGGCCGGTATCGACCCCGGGCGCAGCACCCTGTTCGTGCAGAGCCACGTGCCCGAGCACGCGCAGCTGGCCTGGGTGCTGACCTGCATGACCGGGTTCGGCGAGGCCAGCCGGATGACCCAGTTCAAGGACAAGTCCGGCAAGCAAGGCGCGGCCAACACCAACGTGGGGCTGTTCACCTACCCGATGCTGATGGCCGCCGACGTGCTGCTCTACAACGCCGACGCGGTCCCGGTCGGCGAGGACCAGCGGCAGCACCTGGAACTCACCCGGGACCTGGCGCAGCGCTTCAACGGCCGCTACGGCGACTACTTCACGGTGCCGGACCCGTTCATCATCAAGGCCACCGGCAAGATCACCGACCTGCAGGAGCCGGGCGCGAAGATGTCGAAGTCGGCCTCCTCGCCGGCCGGCATCATCGAGCTGCTGGACGACCCGAAGGTCTCGGCCAAGAAGATCCGCTCGGCGGTCACCGACACCGAGCGCGAGATCCGCTACGACGAGCAGAACAAGGCCGGCATCTCCAACCTGCTGTCGATCTACGCGGCGCTGGACGGCCGGACCATCTCCGAGCTCGAGGCCGCCTACGACGGCAAGGGCTACGGCGACCTGAAGAAGGACCTGTCCGAGGTCTTCATCGACTTCGTGACCCCGTTCCGGGAGCGGACCCAGGCCTTGCTGGCCGAGCCGGACAAGCTGGACGCGGTCCTGGCCGAGGGCGCGGCCAAGGCCCGGGCCATCGCGACGCGGACCCTGTCGGAGGTCTACGACCGCGTCGGATTCCTGCCCGCGGCGGGGAACTGACGGTGGGCGGCGTACCGGATCCCCTTGAGGCGACCTTCGCGGGCGTCAACCCCTTCGCGGCCGCGCACGGGGTGGACACCGTGACCATCGGCGTCGCGGTGCCGATCCCGGAACCGTTCGGCAGCGAGCTGCAGAAGTGGCGCGAGTCGTTCCACGACCCGATGGCGCTGGCGATCCCGACCCACGTCACCCTGCTCCCGCCGACCGAGGTCGAGCGCGAGGACCTGCCGGGCATCGAGGACCACCTGGCCAAGGCGGCCACCGTCGGCCAGCCGTTCTCCATGCTGTTGCAGGGCACGGACACCTTCCGCCCGATCTCCCCGGTGACCTTCGTCCGGGTGGCCCAGGGCGGCGAGCAGTGCGCCACCACCGAGGCCCTGGTCCGCTCCGGGGTGCTGGCCCGCGAGGCACGTTTCCCCTACCACCCGCACGTGACGGTCGCCCACGAGCTGCCCGACGCCATGCTCGCCCGGGCCCAGGACGTCCTGGCCGGCTACGAGGCCCGCTTCCCGGTGACCGGGTTCGCTTTGTACCTGCACGGCGACGACGGCGTGTGGCGCGTCCGCCGCCTGTTCCCTTACGGCGGCTAGACCTTACCTGCCCCTGTTCCCCTTACGGCGGCTAGGCCTTACCTGCCCCTGTTCCCCTTACGGCGGCTAGGCCTTACCTGCCCCTGTTCCCCTTACGGCGGCTAGGCCTTACCTGCCCCTGTTCCCCTTACGGCGGCTAGGCCCCGCGCCCCGCCCTCTGCCGCGGGCTGGGAAAGCGCGACGGCGGCCCCGATACCTGGAAGCCGCCGCCTGGGTGCCGCTAACGCTCGCGCCGCCTACTCCAGAACCGGCGCCGGACCCGCGGACGGGGCCGCCGGCTTCGGCCTCAGGGTTAGCGACAGTAGGCAGACCGCCAGCGCGATGCAGGCGCCGACCGTCAGTCCGGTCTCCAGACCGTGGGTGTAGTTCACCTTGGGGTTCGGGTTGTGGCTGCCCTTCGTCGACGCCGTGGAGATGGTCAACAGGACCGCGATACCCAGCGCGCCGCCGATCTGCTGGCAGGCCTGCATCAGGCCGGAGCCGGCGCCGGAGTCACGCGGGGCCAGGCCGTTCATGATGTTCAGCGCGATCGGGCTGAACGCGATACCGCCGCCGAGGCCGAACAGCAGGAACGGCACCAGCAGACCGGTGGCGAATCCGGTGTGGATCGAGATGTGCGACAGCCAGTACAGCGCCACGGCGATCAGCGCCGTGCCGGTCACGATCAGCGGCCGGGGCCCGAAACGGGGCAGCAGCTTGGGAACGAACCGGGAGACCGCGAAAAGCGTCGCGGTCAGCGGCAGGAACGCGAACCCGGCCCGGATCGGCGAGTAGCTCAGCACGTTCTGCATGAACTGCGGCAGGAAGAAGAACATGGAGAACATCGCGCCGACCAGCAGCACATAGGAGCCGTAGCTGCGGGCCCGAGTGGAGTTCCTCAGCAGCCGCAGCGGGAACACCGGGAAGTCGGAGCGGGACTCGATGAACACGAACGCGCTCAGCAGCACCACGGCCGCGACGAACACGAAGATGGTCGTGCTGTCGCCCCAGCCGTGCTCGGAGGCGTTGATGAACCCGTAGACCAGGCTGCCCATCCCGGTGACCGAGGTGATGGCGCCGGGGATGTCGAACCTGCCCTGCACCCGCGGAGACTCATTCAGCAACCGGGCCGCGGCGAAAGCGGCCACCACACCGATAGGCACGTTGATGTACATCACCAGCCGCCACGAACCCCAGGTGGTCAGCATCCCGCCGAGCAGCAGCCCGACCGACCCGCCGGCACTGGAGACCGCGGTGAACAGGCTCATCGCCTTCACCCGCGGAGCGCCCTCCGGGAACGTGGTGATGATCAGCGCCAGCATGCTCGGCCCGGCCATAGCCGCACCGACCCCCTGCAGAGCACGCGAAGCAAGCAACATGGTGGAGTCGACCGCGAGCCCACCGATGAACGAAGCCACCGTGAACAAGATGACCCCGGAGACGAACATCCGCCGCCGGCCCAAAATATCCCCGGCCCGCCCACCGAGCAGCAACAGCCCACCAAACGCGAGCGTATAGGCGTTCAGCACCCAAGACAGGTTCGCCTCAGAGAACTTCAGCGACGTCTGGATCTTCGGCAGCGCTATGTTGACGATGGTCGCGTCGAGGACCAGCATCAGCTGGCAAGTCACGATCGTGGCAAGGATGAGCCCCGGCTTGGGCTCCCGCTTCGGAACAACTTTCCCAGTGGAAGGCGTTGTGGATATGGACGCAGTAGACATGGTGTCCTTCACCTGACGGCGAGCAAAAAGCGGAGGCTGACTCCGTTTAGCGTAGAGTGCCGCCACACATTGCGGCAACTTAATTCGACCGGGGCCCGGGGAAGCCCCCAACAGGCGAAGGAGTCGATCCACCGTGAGGGCAGACGCGCTCCGCAACCGCGAGCGCCTCGTCGAGGTAGCCCAGTCAGCGTTCGCGACCAACGGGATCGAAACATCCCTAGAAGAAATCGCACGCCAAGCCGGCGTAGGCATCGGGACCCTCTACCGCCGGTTCCCCCGGCGAGAAGACCTCATCGCCGCAGTCCTGGCGGAGCGCTACCTCAAACTCACCGAGTGCGCCCTAACCCTGGCCGAACACCGCAAAGACGCCGACGCAGCCCTCACAGAGTGGCTGACCCTCCTGGTAGAGCACATGGCCATCTACCGAGGCCTGTCCCTAGCGGTAAAAGAAGCCATCCACGACCAAAGCACAGCCCTAGGCCGCACCTGCAAAGAAATGATGGACGCCGGCACCGCCCTCCTAGAACGAGGCCAAAGCCTAGGCGTCTTCCGCACAGACGTGAACTTCTACGACGTCATGTCCCTGTGCTCAGGCATCGTCACCGCCGTGGAGCGCCGCGCGGAGAAACTGGCCGACTCGGACATTCCGCCGGTGGATCCGTACCTGCTGCTTGATGTGGTGCTGAAGGGGCTGCGGTCGGGGGTGCTTGGGGGCGGTGCTGGCGGTTAGGTCGCTGCCGCTGCTGATCCGCGCTGCTGCTCCGCGCTGCTGCTCCGCGCCGCTGTCCGCTGCCAATGCCGCTGCCGTGGCTGCCGTCGCCGTGCCTGTTGTCGTCATCGTTGCGGCGAGGGCCTGGCGTGCCACTTGATCTTGTGCGTCGGTTAAATCGGCGTGCAGTCCGCGCCGTGCATTCCGCCCGCGCCATGCCTTCCTGCTGCGCCGCGCATTCCCCCTGTGCCGTGCATTCCGCCCGCGCCCTGCGTGCGGTTTGAGCTGGCATGCTGCCCGCGCCGCCGCCGTGTCACGCGAGCCGCCATGCCCCTTTCCAATCGGCGAGTCGCCCGACCCGACAAGTCACCCGCACCGCCCCATTCGAGCCGGCGTGTCGCCCGACTCCACAAGCCGCCCGCACTGCCGCGCCGCCCGAGGCCGCCTCCAAATCGCCCGAGTTGAATGAGTAGTGAACATCAGACCAACTCCAGGCGACTAAGTTACTGTGAGGCATGCTCACCGAACCCCGGCATGCCGGCACCCGGCGCTCCGAACCAGCCTTCTTCGACGACCGCGCCCGCGTCTCCGCCCTGCGCGCGTGGGGAGCAGCGTCGTTCGGCGTATTCGTACTGCTGGCGATCGTCGTCGCGGCCAAGGCGTCCAAGGGCACGGATCAGTCGATCGACGATTCGCTGAACCGCTTCGCACTGCGCGACACCGGGATCACCGACTTCTTCAAGGCGGTGACCAACGCCGGTTCACCGACGGTGACCCTGGGACTCGGCCTGCTGATCGCCGTAGCCTTCTACCTGCTCCGGATGCGCACCTCGGCCTACTTCGCCGCAGCCTCGGTGATCGGCGCCTACGCCATCGCCTACGTCGCCAAGAAGGGCGTGAACCGCCCGCGCCCCCACTGGGACGCCGCGCACACGATCTCCACAGAATCCGGCGCGTCCTTCCCCTCCGGCCACGCCACCGGCACCTCCACCCTGGCCGCCGTCCTGATCCTGGCCGCGGTCCCACTGCTGGCCGGCCCGGCGGCGCGCCGCATCGCACAAACAGCCCTGGTGCTGTACGTGATCGTCATCGTCGTGTCGCGCCCAGTCCTCGGCGTCCACTTCCCCACCGACGTCCTCGCGGGCGCCGCCCTGGGCACCGGCTGGACCCTTTTGTGCGCCTCGGTACTGCGCCCGTGGCGGGACCGAGTGTCCAACCGGTGGTCCGCACATGACCCGCTTAGGAGAACCGGCCGCTGACGCGTGATACTAAGGGCGGACGAGCATAGGGCTTTGCAGCCCGCACCGCTGCGTCGCCCACCGCATCAACAGGAGGACCGGAGAAAGTGACTTACGTCATCGCCCTGCCCTGCGTGGACGTGAAGGACAAGGCCTGCATCGAGGAGTGCCCTGTCGACTGCATCTACGAGGGCGAGCGCATGCTCTACATCCACCCGGACGAGTGCGTCGACTGCGGCGCCTGCGAACCGGTGTGCCCCGTCGAGGCGATCTTCTACGAGGACGACACGCCGGAGCAGTGGAAGGACTACTACAAGGCCAACGTGGAGTTCTTCGACGACCTCGGCTCCCCTGGCGGTGCCTCCAAGATGGGGCTGATCGAGAAGGACCACCCGCTGATCTCCGCCCTGCCGCCGCAGGCTCAGGGCGAAAGCTAAGAGCTTTCCCCTACGGCGAAATCCCGCTCCACCAGAGGAAATCCTTCAGATGCGGAAGCTCCCTGACTTCCCGTGGGACCGGCTCGCGCCCGCCAAGGCGCGAGCCGGCCAGCACCCGGGCGGGATCGTCGACCTGTCCGTCGGCACGCCAGTCGACCCGGTGCCAGCCGTCATCCAAGACGCGCTGCGCGCCGGGTCGAACGCACCCGGCTACCCCCTCACCCACGGCACCCCCGCCCTGCGCGAGGCGGCCGTCGGCTGGATGACACGCCGGCTCGGCGTCACCGGCGTCACCCCGACCGCGGTACTCCCGGTGATCGGCACCAAGGAACTGGTGGCCTGGCTCCCGACCCTGCTCGGCCTCGGCCCGGGCGACCACGTGGCCATCCCCTCGGTGGCCTACCCGACCTACGACGTCGGCGCGCGGATCGCCGGCGCCGACACCCTGGTGGCCGCCCCCGAGGCCGCCGCCGACCTGATCCGGGCCCGCCGCCCGAAGCTGATCTGGCTGAACTCCCCGGCGAACCCGAACGGGCGCGTGGCCTCGGCCGCCGAACTTCGTGCGGTCGTCACGGCTGCCCGGGAGTCCGGCACCATCGTCGTCTCCGACGAGTGCTACATCGAACTGGCGTGGGATGCCGAGCCGGTTTCCCTGCTCCACCCTGATGTCAGCGGTGTCAGCCACGAGGGACTGCTGGCCGTCCACTCGCTGTCCAAGCGCTCGAACCTGGCCGGCTACCGTGCGGGCTTCATCACTGGCGACCCCGCGGTCGTGGCCGACTTGCTGGAGGTGCGCAAGCACGCTGGCCTGATCATGCCGCAGCCGGTCCAGGATGCGATGACCGTCGCCCTGAGTGACGACACCCATGCTGCGGAGCAGAAGGAGCGTTACCGTCGGCGCCGCGAGGTTCTGCGCGATGCGCTGGGGCGTGCGGGCTTCCGTATCGACCACTCTGAGGCGGGGCTGTATTTGTGGTCCAGCCGTGACGAGGATTGCTGGACCACCGTTGAGTGGCTGTCCGAGCGCGGGATCTTGGTTGCGCCGGGTGACTTCTACGGTGAGGCTGGGGCGCGGCATGTGCGGGTGGCTTTGACGGCTAGCGATGAGCGAGTTGCTGCTGCGGCTGCGCGGCTGGCCGCATTCTGACCTCCTGTTGTTTCTTGTCGTGATGTTGGGCATGTCCCTAGGCCGAACCCCGGGCGCCTGGGGGTGGCGCCGGGGTCCGGCTGCGGGTTTTTGCCGTGCCCGCCCCTTGCGGGGCCTGCTCGATTTGGGGCGATCCCCCTTTTGCCTCCGACTTGGCCGAAGTCGAAGGCCCTTATCGCCTTGCTTCGAGCAGTCGACGACGCGAGGTCATCGAGGGCGTGGCGGCGGTTCCCTGGCCGAGGCGCGGTGAGCTCTGTCCGCACCCCGGTTGTGGGGACCGTCGGCCCGGGTTTCGCTCATGTGCCTGGCTGCGGCGGGCGATTCCCGAGATGCCTCAATCTTCTATGAATGGTGCATATCGGACATCGGGTGATTGGCGTAGATTCTGCTGCGCGTATTGGTTGAGGCCGAATGGGGGACTGCGCGCTGGGGTTGGTGCGCTGGGGTTACTGCGCCGGCGGTTCCTTCTCCAGGTACCGCATCGCCTGCTTGAAGTATCCGCGCGGGTTCGTGTCCAGGTACCGCGCCCACTCCGGGTCGCGCTCCCCGCGTAGCCATGCGACGCGGGCCAGTGCGTAGCCGAACATCGGCTGGTTGATGTAGCCGAGTTGCTGTCGGCGCCAGCCGCCGCGGCCCTGGGCGAAGGTGTAGGCGGCGTTGGCGGTGAAGACTCCGAGGCCGAAGAACACTGTTGCCAGGTCGGTCAGCGGCTCGTGGTCTCGCTCGGCGGTGCTGGACGGGCCGCGGTAGAGGAGCTTGTGGTGGCAGAGTTCGTGGGCCGCGACCGCGACTACGCGGCGGGGGTCGGGGGCGTTGTCCAGGCCGATCGCGATGAGGCCGACGCCGTTGCGGACGCTGTAGTGTCCCGCGATGCTCTGCTGGCTGGTGGCGGCGCCGGGCAGGCCGGGGCCGGGGCCAGGACCGCCAGGACCGCCAGGACCGCCAGGGCCACCGGGACTGCCGGGTGGGCCGGGGCGGGCTGGTGGGCGTCCGTCGTATGAGATGATCGCGATTTCTGCGGGGTCGATGCGGAGATGGGCGCGGACTAGGTCGACCAGCTCCAGTACGTCATCTGGGGTGCCGCGGTAGGTGCCGGGGAAGAACGAGGGGGTCGGGGTGAGTGCTTCGGCTTCGAGCGCTTCGCGCCCGAATTGCTCGACGCACCAGCTGAGCATCTTCTCGATCCACTGGCGCTCGCGGTCATCGACTGGCGGGCGCGCCCCGAACAGCGGCATGTTCTGACAGTACTCGGCGCTGGTTGGTGGGTTCGTGACCTCCGGGCGCTGTGTGGTCGTTGCTGCCTCGGTTCGCCGGCGATGCTAACTTCGCCAGACTCGCCAGACTCGCCGGGCTTGCCGTGTCCGGCTGCCGCCGCTCCCGCGCGGTGTGCTGCCTGCCGCGTCCGCGCTCTGTGTCCTCAGTGGCTGGTGCTCTGCCCTACCTGTCACTGTCGCTCTGCCTCCGCTGCCTCTCCTCGCTCCTGTGCGCGCCGGAGGCGGCGGTTTCTGTTGCTGCGGGGCCGGGTAGCTGCCGCGCAATGGAGGAGGGCCATGGTCAGCACTGTGCGGACGGGGGATGGGCGTCGGTTGGCGGTTTGCCAGCGTGGTGATCCTGGTGGGGCGCCGGTGATGCTGTTCCATGGCACGCCTGGGAGTCGGTTGGGGCCGGTGCCGCGGGCGATGACGTTGCATGCGTCGGGGATTCGGTTGCTGACGTTCGATCGGCCCGGGTTCGGGGAGTCGGATCGGCAGGTGGGGCGGAGTGTGGCGTCGGTTGCGACGGATGCCGCTGCGGTGGCGGATGCGTTGGGGATCGAGCGGTTCGCGGTGCTTGGCCGCTCCGGGGGTGGGCCGCATGCGTTGGCGTGCGCGGCGTTGCTGCCGGATCGGGTGACGAGGGCGGCGGCGATGGTGGCGTTGGCGCCGCGTGATGCGATGGGGACCGCGTGGTTCGCTGGTATGACTTCGGGCAACGTCGAGTCTTATACGCGGGCGCTTACGGACCCGGCGGCGTTGCGGCGCGACCTTGATGAGCGGGCGGCGTCGATTCGTGCTGATCCGGCGAGTTTGCTGGCGAACATCGATGCGGGGCTGGAGCCTACGGATCGGGCGGTTATTCGGCAGGCGAACATCAGGCAGGAGCTGATCGCGTCCTACGCTGCGGCGGTCGCGCATTCGGCAGACGGTTGGTACGACGATTCGCTCGCGTTGGCCGCGCCCTGGGGCTTTGATCCTGCGGACATCGAGGTGCCGGTGTACCTGTGGCACGGGGCCGACGACCGGTTCTCGCCGGTCAGCCACACCCGGTGGCTGGGGGAGCGGATCCCGCGCGCGACGGTCGACCTGGAGCCGCGTGCCTCGCACTTCAGCGCGTTGCTGCGGATGCCGCAGGTGATCGCGTGGTCGGGGGCGCGGGTGTCGTGGGATGCGGCGGTGGCGCTGGGCGGATAGTGCTCTCTGTAGTGCCTTAGGGATTTGATTAGTGATTAGTGCTCAGTGGGGCTCGGTGGGCGGTCTTGGGCGGGTGCTCAGCGTTGGCGGCCAGGATGGGGTCATGATCGAGACGGTTGAGACCCCGGTACCCGCGACTGTCATCGAGATGATCGAAGGGGCTAGTAGGCGCTGGCCGGTGTTGGCGGGCACAGAGAAGTGGTAACAAGCGTCGACAGGTGCGTACAACTGCTAATACGCCGCGGCCTCCAGGTCCCGCCCGATCCGGGCCCCGCCCCGCACCCGCGCGCACACCGGATGTTCCTCGCCCAACAACGCGCCGAGTTGTTCCAGGCTGCGCGCCGCCATCTGCTCGGCTTCCGCGCTGCGTCCCGCCAAGCGAAGTGTCGCGGCGTGGTTCGCTTCGGCGGTGAGCGTATAGACGTGGCACTCCCCAAGGCGCTCCCGCGACCCGGCTAGTACGCGTTCCTCTAGAGAGATCGCTGTCGCGAGATCGCCGGAGTCCGCTAAGCAGTTCGCAAGGTTCGCGGCAGCCGCCAACGTGAACGGGTGCGAAGCTCCCAGTGCGCTGTCGAAGCCGGCCAGGGTCCGCTCGGCGTGCGTCCGGGCGCGCGCGACGTTGCCCGTCGCCCGCTCGTAGACGGCAAGGTTGTTCACCGCTACAAGCGTGTATGGATGCTGTTCTCCTAGCTCCTGCTCATACATCGCCAGGCAGTCGGCGATGATCGGGATGGCTTCCTCGTCGCGGTCCTGTGCGGCCAGATCCGCAGCCCGGTTGAGGGCGCAGGCACGGGTGTCCGGGTGCCTTGGGCCGAACCTCTGGAGATACCTCTCGTAGGTCTCCTCTGTGAGCCCCTGGGCCTCGCCGAAGCGTCCGCACTTCCGAAGCGCCACCGCCAGGCTCTTGGCTGTCCGCAGGGTCTCCACGAAGTCGTCGCCCAACACCTCGCGATACGTCTCCAGCGTCGCGTACAGCAGCTTCAGGGCCTCCACGAACCGCCCGGCGTCGATCATGTCCCGGGCTAGCGACCCCGCGGAGCTCAACGTATAGGGGTGTTCCGTTCCAAGCACTTCACGTCGCCGTGCGAAGACCTCCCGGTCTATCTCGGCGGCCCTCTGGAAGTTCCCGACGAGGCGGTAGGAGATCGCCAGGTTGTTCGCTGAGGACAGCGCCTGTGGGAAGTCCACGCCGAAGTTCTCCGCGAATCGTGCGTAGGTCTGTTCGTCCTGGGCCAGTGCCTCGTCGAACCGTCCCAGTCCGCGTAGCGCCGCCGCCAGTCCGCCAGCCGTCATCAGTGTGTGGCGATGGCCGTCGCCCAGTGCCGCACTCTGTGCGCGCAGTACCTCGGCATTGATCTGCCGCGCATCCTCGAAGCGGCCCATCGACCAGAGCACGTTCGCGGTGTGGAACCGCAGTGACAGCAAGTCCGGGTCCTTGTCCGGCAGCCGTCCTCGCGAAATCCAGACGGCGGCGAGTTCCTCGGCGAACGCCAGCGCCGCCCCGAGTTCCCCGCGCTTCCACAAGTAGCGGACCCGGTCGATCAGCAGTTGCAAGGTCTCGCCCTCGGCACACATCCGGGCCCGGCTCGGTCCCAGGTGAGCCCAGATCTGGTCATAGCGCGGCCAGTTCTCCGGGTCGTCGGTGTCGCCGGCCCGGGGCCGCGCCCCGACCAGGACCCGGTGTACCTCGTGGCAGGCCTGCTCCTGCTCCTCCTCGCTCATCCGGGCCCGGATGACTGACTGCACCAGGCGGTGCACCTGGAGCGTGTTCGAGGCCGCGTCCACCCGGGCCAGGGCGAACCGGCCGACCTCGCGGACCACGCGGCCGATCATCATCCGGTCGCGCAGCGCCTCGTCGTAGGGGATCAGGGCCTGGATCATCTGGTCCGAACGTAATAACGCCATCGACACCGGCTCCGGCGCCAGGAATGAGCACAGCTGCAACAGCCGTACTGCGGCCGGGGAGCGGTCGCGGAGGGCTTCGAAGGAGATCGTCCAGGTTGTCGCCACCGGCACCGGGTAGTCGCCGGGTTGGTTCAGTGCCAGTACCGCAGACGCCTGCCGGTCCAGTTCGGCCAGGTACTCGCCGACCGGCGTCCCGGTCTCGGTGAGCCAGGCCGCCGCTTGTTCCACGGCCAGCGGCAGGTCGCCGAGGGCGACGGCGAGTGCGTCGGCGTCCTCCACGGCCAGCCCCGGTACTCGGCGCCGCAGGTGTTCCACGCTCTCAGCACGGGTGAACACCTCCACCTCGACCGGCGCCGTCTCCTGGGCCCACGCCGGGTTCCGAGACGTGATCAGCACATGGCCGTGCCGGCTCTCCGGTAGGAACGGACGCACCGCGCCCGGTTCGTCAGCGTTGTCGTAGATCAGCAGCCAGCGGCGTACCGGGTCGCCCCGCCGCAGCGCTTCCAGGACTGCCGCCGCGGTCTCGGCGATGCCGCTGTCCGCGCGCAGGCCGCGCAGTCCCAGCGGCCGGGCCAGCCGTGCCAACTCCGCGGGGATCAGCTCCGGCTGGTCCGCGGAGAGCCACCATACGAGGTCGTAGTCGCCTTTGAAGCGGTGCGCGTACTCCAACGCGACCTGAGTCTTGCCGACACCGCCCAGGCCGTGCAGGGCATGCGGCAGCGCGGATCCCGCCGCGGAACCACACAGCAGCCGGTCTCGGACGCGCTCCAGCACCTCGTCGCGTCCGGTGAAGGTGGCGTTGCGGCCCCGCACGTTCCAAGCCTGCGGATCGATACCCGGGAAGCGCGGTCCGTGGGCGCGCGCGGAGGGCAACGCATCAGGGGAGCGCGCACGCCACTGCGCATAAGCGTTCCGGTCCACGGCGCGCAGCAGGGTCTCCACGGCCTCGGGCTCGCTGAGCCGAGCCAAGTCGATCGGTGCGTTCGCCTCGTACTGGGCCGGCAGCCGGACATCAGCCACGCGGACCGCGGTGATCCGGTGCGTAGGCGATCCGTCGGAGGACGTCGCTGCGGCCTCGAGTCGGCGGAGGCCGGTATGGGCGTCGGCCGAGCGCAGATAGGCGTGGGACGCGATGGCCAGAATCTGTCGGTCTGCCTCGGGCGCCCCTGCGCCGGGAGCGCTATCGGCATTCGCTTTAGGGGCGGAATTCGCTAGAGGGATTCCCACGCTTACGAGATCCGCGGAGACATCCACTTGAGCCAGGATCTCCCGGACCCAGTCGGCCCACATCCGGTCCTCGGCGATGTAGTGGATCAGGGGGTGGACCTTCGTGGCGTGCCGCCTGGTGAACCCCTCTAGGACCTGCCGCCGCCGGGAATCCTCTATAGCGGGGAGTCCGGTGACGCGGCCCACCGTGATCTCGGCGGTCAGCCGCTCATAGGCGGCCAGCAGCGAGTTCGGATAGCCGGGGGCGTCGCCGAAGACCGCGAGGGTCTCTTCGTAGGCGTAGAAGGGCCTGTATGGGGTCTCCACGGCGGCCCAGTACTGGCTGCGGCGCTCGTCGTCCATGCCGGCCGGGAAGCCTTCGAATCGGGACGCCGCCACGATGCGGCCGGCGTCCGCCTTCGTCTTCTCCCCGTCGTCCACGCGCATCGGTACCGGCAGGATGCGTATAGGCCGGTCCAGACTGTGCTCCCGCACCCGCTGCGCCACGCTGAGCGCCCCGTCGATGTTCTGATCGCTGAGGACGAAGCAGTCCACGAGGATGTCAGGCAGCTGCAATGTGCAGATATCAGCAATATCCGACAAGCCGGTGCGGCTGTCTATGAGGACGTAGTCGTAGGCCGCCTTCATCCCCTCGCGCATGGCCTGGAAGAACAGGCCGCCGCCCATCTCCTCGTAGAAGTCGTCCCAGCCGCGCGGCGCCATGGCCGAGGCGTAGTCGCGGTTCTGACGGCCCGCGGGCAGGAAGTCCAGAGCCCCCTCGCCGGGGAACGGCCAGTCCACGGCCACGGTGTGCCGCTCCACCTCGGCGGCCTGCCGGTGCCAGTCCGTCGGCCGGTCCTCCCGGTGCTGGTGTACCTGCCACGCATAGTCGACGATCAGGTCGATGACCCCGCCGGTGGACTGCAACGCGGACGGAGGCAGGAACGGATGGTAGAAGCGGTGCAGCCCCGGCGAGTCCAGGTCCCAGTCCACGGCCAGCACCCGGCGGCCGCTCGCGGCCAGGATCCACGCGACGTTCGCGAGCGCCATGGTGCGCCCGGTACCGCCCTTATAGGAGTAGAACGTAATAACGGTGCCGTCTGGATCAGAGGACATGGGGCGCTCCTCCTGGCGGTTGCTCCGCGGTGGGCAGGGAGCGGAGACGGGGCGGCCGGGCGGAGGGGCCGTCCGGGGCGTGAGGCGTGAGATGGCGCACCAGTGCGGCTTTGGCGGCGGGATGCACTTCGCGGAAGTAGAAGTCGTCGAAGTCCGCCGACGCGATCTCGTGCGGCCGACGGGCGAACCACTCCGTGAGCTTCGTCTGTGCGGCCCGGACATACGCGGTCACCGCTTCGTCTGCAGAGCTCTGCGGCGCTGCGGCGGGTTCGGTAGGCGAGTCCGGCAGGGCGGTGCCCCGAACGGCAGTGCCCGGCATGGCAGTGCCCGGCGGCAGCGCGAGCGGTCGCCGGCCCGGTAACGACAGCGGGGTCCGGCCCCCGACCCGGCGCACCAGATCACCGGCCGCGTCGAAGAGTCCTTCCGCGTTCTCGAAGTGGCGGTGCAGCGTCGTGAAGTCCACCGGCTTGGCGGCCTGCGGCGCGCCGCTGAGCGCCACCCGTACGACCTCCCGCGCCAGGGCGTGGATCGCCAGTTGGTACTCGTCCTTAAAGCGGGTCAGGCGTATGAGTTGCAGGAACCCCAGGCGCGCGTAGGCCTCACCGAGGGTGTGATGGTCGAACTGCAACGCCTGTGCTGCGGGCGGCAGGTCGGTGTCCGGCATCGGCAGCCACAGCACCGGGATGATCGCCTCGGACCGGGCGCCGGAGGTCAGTTCGTGCGCGCTCTGCCGGGCCTGGAACAGGTACCACTCGCTGGCACAGCTCAGGGACGTGAAGTAGCGCGGCGTATAGAGCGGCAGGAACACCCGGCACGCCGCCAACGCCTCGGAGATCCGCCTCGGCCAGTCCTGGCCGACCCGCACCTCCCGGTCCATGAACCCGGGCCGGGCGTGCCGGGGCAGGGTGGTGAGTTCGGCGACCTCGAAGGTCAGGTCGTCGAAGAACCGCAGGGTCCAGCGGTCCGGGTCCTCGGCACCGCCGGTCTTGTCCTCGACCCCGCGGTGGTGCCGGGCGTAGCTCAGGAAGAAAACCGGGGCCGACCCGTGTGCGGCGCCTTGCGGCACCCGACCCGAGACAGCCATCCGCCCCCCTGCGACCAGGAGGTCACCCCGTGACCCTCACTGCTTCTTCACACTGCGTCTCTTGCAGGATTGCGCGGTGTGATCGGTGGCGTCAACGTTGCGCGGGGCAGTCAGACCTTGGACGTCCAACCTTCCAGCGTGGTGCGCAGCGCCTCTACGAAGCGCAGGCCTAGGGGCGTCAGGGAGCCGGAGTCGGCCAACACCCGGGTGGCGCGCAGGGTATGCCCGAACCAGAGCCCGAACTCGGCTTCGGCGTGCGCGCGCTCCTCGGGATCCGGTGCGGTGAAGCGTCGGACCCGCCAGAAGTCGGTGACGCCGACGTGTGCGTACGTCCCCTGCAACAAGCCCTCCAGCGGACGCGGGTCCTGCCGCCACGGCGCCTCGAACAAACGGGTGTCGTGGGGGTCGTGGAGATCTGCCATGTCCAGGACCGCGCCGAGCTTCGCATGTTGGAACTCATGGATCATCAGGAGCGCCAAGGCGGAGGCCGGGGAGTCGGCCGCACGGTTGCCTACTACAGGCAGACCCGCACCGATCGCCCCATAGGCCCGGCGCGCCGTGGAACTCACGGCCCGCCCCGCCAGGGACGGCACCAGCGGCACGATCGTCGTCAGTCCGGCGGCGATGCCCGGGGCATAGGAGTGATGGTCCCGCGCGAGGATGTCCCACGCGGCGGGGATGGCACTCAGCCAGGCCGCTGCGTCGCTGTCGGGCAACCGTTGGGCGACGTCCCAGTGATGGCATCGGCGGAACGGATCGGTGTCCTCTACAGCGATACCACCTCCAGAGAACATGGGGAGGCCAGCACGCCGGACTCCCTGCCACCCGGGCGCACCCAACACGTCGCAATCCCCGCCGGAGATCCGCAGCAGCACGGACCGACCCGCGTCGGCCCCGACCACTAGGCGCCCGAGGGTGGGCAGATACACCGCGCCCTGGCGTACCGGCACCTCGACCTCCGCATCGACCCCCGCGCGGATCGCGGTGGCGGCTGCCAGCGAGCCCAGGTGGGCGAGGTCCTCGGGGACGGCCCGGCCGGACTGTGCGTCGTCCAGGCAACGCAATGCCCAGACCGACGTATAGGGGTGCCCGAGGACTTCGTGCAGAGCGTCCTTATGACCGGCGTCGAGCGTCTTCAGCTGAGCGATCGCGGCGTCCACGAGTTCTTGCCGGGGTCCGGTGCCGGGGTCCGCTGCGGCGAACACCTTGGCGAGTAGCAGTATCCGGAGCGAGCGCTGGAAGCGGTTCAGGTGTTCGATCGCTTTAGCGTCCCCGTATCCGTGTGCCAACTGATGCAGCACATCTGCCGGCAACCCGAGCGCGCGCTGCGCCGGGACCCGGGCTACGGCCGACGCCTCGGTCCGGGCCCTGATCCCCATGATCAGCTCTTTGAGGTCGCCGCAGTAGACGCTCGGGTGGTCGAACGGATCGGCTGGAGAAGTCGGCTGGGAGGGAGCGCTATAGCGATGCGTACGGAGTCCGCCGCCACAGACGGACACAATGGGGCAGCGTCGACAGGTCTCACACAGATCCGCCACACCGTGGCGCCGGGCCTCGAATCCGGGATGCCCGGACGCCTCGTCGAACGAGTGCTCGGCGACAGAGAAGCCGGTGGCCGGTGCGCCGTCATACGTCGCCTTCAACGAGTCCGTCTGCTCCAGCGTCCCGTCGGCCTCCACGACCACCAGATCGACCGGACTGAGGCCGAGGGATTCCGTCCCGCTCGGCAGGCCGCGGAAGGCGTCCAAGACCGAGGTGAACGAGCGGATCGGGAATGGCCGGTTCTCGGCATTCCAGCGGTCGAATACCGCGAGCATCCAGTCCGCGTATTCGGTATGTCCTGGATCCGTCCTTAAAGGCGGATCGCTATGCGTGGCGTGGGGGAGGAGGAAGTCGGCGCGCGGCGGCGCGGCATCGCGGACCGCCTCGTAGACGGCTACCGGATCGTTGCGGATGTCGATGGTGCACAGGACTCCCGCATAGATGTCCGGGTAGTCGTCGCGTAATAGCGATACCGCGCGCAGCGCCTGCGTATGGCTGGACGCCCCGTTGGCGAAGCGCCGGTGCCGGTCGGTCGCGGCGCGGTCGCCGTCCAGGGACACCCCGACCTGAACATGATGTTCGCGGAACAGGTCGCAGTATTCGGTGCTGAGGCGGACCCCGTTTGTGTGGATCCGCAGAGCTACAGCGCAGCCCGCGTCCTCGATGACATAGCGCAGCGTCTTCAGCGTCTCCCGCATCCGCGTCGGCCCGAGCAGCAGCGGCTCACCGCCGTGCAGGACCAGCGTGACAGCGGGGAGCCGGTGCGTGGCCGCGTGCTCGGCGATCCGCTCCGCCGTGCGCTGCACGGTCTCCTCCGCCATGAACCGCGGTTTGTGTCGCCAGGAGGTGTCGGCGGCTTCGTAGACGTAACAGTGGTCGCAGGCGAGATCGCAGCGGGTCGCCACTTTCAGGACGAACTGCCGGAACGGCGGCGCGGACACCATGGCCCCGCCCCCCGTCAGACGGCCGAGTTGAACGACGCGGCCACCGGCACCGTCGAGGTCCCTCCGTCCCGGGGCGGGCTGATGCGCCGGTCGACGTCCTCGGACCGCACCTCGCCGGCCGAGACCGAGCGCGAGACGTCGGCCAGGGACTGCTCGCTCAGGTCCACCAGACCCGAGCTGACACCTGTCGTCTTGCCGTGGCGGTGCTTCATCCGTGGCTCCCGGTGGGGCGGTTCACACGTTTTCAGGCATGGCGATTGATTGCGCCTTCACGGCGCCCGCATGCGAAGAGTTGCGGATAATCGCTCCTAGGAGGGATTCCTCTCTTGATCAGGTTATGTGACATCAAGCAGTGCGGATCAAGCGGACAGACGGAAATCCCCCGTATGGCGGCACGACGGGAACGCGAAAGACCCCTGGCACGCGGGGAAGCATGCCAGGGGTCTTAGGGAAGGCTTTCAGAACTCGGCGCCGTTTTCGCGATGCCGGTCGCCGGTCGCTGATCGCCTAACGGCGCGGCGGCTCAGAAGTGGCCGAGCAGACCGGTGAGGCTGCCGACCGGCAGACCCTGCGTGAGTCCGCCGACCACCGGCAGCTGACCGGTCGGCAGCTGGCCGACGATCGGCAGCGAGGACCCCGACTGGTTCGCGGCGGCCGCGGCCTGCTGGGCCTGCGCGATCTGGGCCGGGGTCGGGCCGGCCGGGGCGGCGACCGCGGGCGCGACCGGGGCGACGGTCCGGCTGCGGGTCCCGGCGTGCGCCGGGGTCATCAGCGCCGGTGGGGTCGGCATGTGCGGGGTCGGGAAGGCGGCCTTCAGATCGGCGGCCGCGTCCTGGGCGGCCTGCGCGTTGGCCGGCGGGGTGGCGGGGGTGGCGCCGGTCAGCTGGCCGACCACCGGCAGGTTCTGGGCCATCGGCCCGACCACCGGCAGCTGCCCGGTCAGCCCGCTCACCGGCAGTCCGCCGGTCAGCTGGTTCAGCGGCAGGCCGCCGGCCAGCCCGCTGACCGGGCCGGCCAGGTCGCCGTTGATCGGCATGATCGAGCCGAGGCCGCCGGCCAGCGGCAGGGCCGAGCGGGTCACCGGCAGCGGCGCGGTGGCCAGCTGCGCGGTGTCGGCGGCGGTGGTCGTGATCGGCGCGGCATCCAGCGGTGCGCTGGTCGTCGGTCCGGTCGCCGCGGAGGCGACGCCGCCGACGACGGGACCGGCGGCCATCGCGGCCGCCGTGACGACCAGGCCGCGCCGGACCGTGGTGCTCAAGGTGCTCATTGCCTGGTTCTCCTTGGAATGGGGGCTGCCGCGTCTACGCGACAGCCCCCTGTCCAACGGATGAACCCCGCTCGGGGAAACGCTGAAAGAAGTAAAGGGGAAGTAATAACTTCGAACAATGATTGGGTCGTCTGATATCAGTATCCGGTGGCCGGAAAGAATTCCCGGTCGAATTCCGCGATGTGCCGTCGGGCATCGTCGGGGCCGGTCCACAGGAAAGCCCGGATCCCGAACTCCTGGGCCGCGGTGACATTCACCTCGCGATCGTCCAGGAAGAGCACTTCGCCGGCCGGGGATCCGAGCCGGTCCACCAGCGCCTCCCAGATCGCCGGATCCGGCTTGGCCAGGCCCAGCTCGCCGGAGATCACGAAGTGCCGGAACGACCCGGCCCACTCCCGGGCCCGGAATGCCGTACCGTGCGCGATCGGCGCGTTCGACAACAACGCCAGCTGCCGCCCGCTCGCCGCGAGCTCCGTGACCAACGCCACGGACCGCGGGTCCAGGGTGTTCCACAGCTCGACGTCCGCCGCGGTCAGCGCATCGGCCTGGGCCGGCCCCACCTCGAAGCCGGCCTGCCCCCCGACCGCCTGCCAGTAGTCGAGCGCGGCCATGCCCCGGTCGAACTTGTCGCGAAACCGCCAGTAGCCGTCCTCGAATTCCGCGGCCGGCGCCCCTGCGACCTCGGCCAGCCGGGCGAAGGCCCGCGCGGACGGCCGCTGGGCGATGACCTCACCGTAATCGAACACGATCCATGTCATCGCCCCAGCCTGCCAGGGCTCAGCCGCCCTTCACCACCGAGACGTCGACGGTCCCGGAGTTCGTCGGCGTGGCCGTCTTCCACTTCCCGGACGAGCGCGTCCACACCTGGTCCGCGTACTGCACCCGGTCCACGCTCAGGGTCTTCGCCGAGGCCACCGCCCAGTTGGCGAGCACGTGCGGGTCGAACAGGCCGTTGCTGGACCCTATCTGCAGGGTCAGGCCGTCGTCGGTGTGCGAGTACTTCGGCGCGGCTCCGACGCCGTTCGCACTGAACTGCTTCACCAGCGCCTGGCCCAGCGTCGAGGCGCGGGGCGTCAGACCGCTGGAGCCCGGGGTCTCGGCGGCCAGCTTCGGGTCGTCGTACTTGCAGGTCAGCGAGGTGCCGGACTTGGCATCCAGCGAAGTGGCCAGGACCGTGGCCATCTCCTCCCACTGCTCGTAGGACTCCCCGGACGGGTCGGCGCTGTGCTGCACGTCCTGGGCGGCCTGGCCGACGCCGATGTTCTCCCAGTTGTTCACGTTCAGCAGCGCGTGGAAGAACGACCCGGTGGCGAACACCGGGTCGCTGATCTCCGTCGGGCTGCCCCAGCCCTGGGACGGCCGCTGCTGGAACAGGCCGACCGAGTCCCGGTCGCCGCCGGACAGATTCGTGATCTTCGACTCCTGCTCGGCCGTGGCCAGGGCGATTATCGTCGCCCGCTCCGGCAGGCTCTTGGCCCGCGCCACGGCGGCGATGGTCGCCGCGTTCGCCATCCGCTGGTTGGCGATCGTCGAGGACTGCCCGTCGGCGCCGGTCGCGGTGCAGTTCTCCGAGGCCAGGGCGCCATTGGTGAAGGTGTGATAGACGAAGTACCCGCCGCCGCCGAGCACGGCGAGCAGCAGCACGGTCACCACCCAGGCGCCGATGTGCCGGGACCCGCCCGAACTCTGTTCCTGCCTGCCTCGGGGGCGGCCTCGCTGACCCATACCGTCCAGTTCCGTCCGTTTATGTCCGAGATCCGTCCTGCGGTGTGACCACCGCCAGGCCACCGTAGCTGAAACACATATCGTGGTGGTCATGACGAACGCACCGACCCCCCAGGATTTCGCCTCCCCGATCTCGGCGGCCATCGACGAGCTGTGGGAGCGCCGCGCCGAGCTGGGCCCGGCGGACTCCGAGGCGCGTAAGGCCGTGACGGAAGCGGTGGATCTGATCGACGCCGGCACCGCGCGGGCGGCGTTCGTGGACCGGGCCGCCGACGAGGTCGTGGTGGACGAGCGCGCCAAGCGGGCGATCCTGCTCTCGTTCAAGGTCCTGGACATGGTCGAGTCGAACGCCGGCGACTTCCGCTACCACGACAAGATGCCGCTGAAGAGCGACTTCGGCGGCGCCCGCGTGGTTCCCGGCGCGATCGTCCGGTGGGGCTCCTTCATCGCCCCCGGCGCGATCCTGATGCCGTCCTTCGTGAACATCGGCGGCTACGTCGACTCCGGGACCATGGTCGACACCTGGGCCACGGTCGGCTCCTGCGCCCAGATCGGCAAGAACGTCCACCTGTCCGGCGGCGTCGGAATCGGCGGCGTGCTGGAGCCGCCGAACGCGGTCCCGGTCGTGATCGAGGACGACGCCTTCATCGGCTCGCGCTCGATGGTCGTCGAGGGCGCGCGGGTCCGCCAGGGCGCCAAGCTCGGCTCGGGCACCAACCTCACCAAGTCGATGCGGGTCTTCGACGCCGAGACCGGCGAGGAACTGCCCCGCGGCGAGGCCCCGGCCTGGTCGGTCTGCGTCTCCTCGACCCGGGTGAAGAAGTTCCCGGGCGGGGAGTTCACCACCCCCTGCCTGCTGGTGCTCAGCCGCCTGGCGCCCGGCGAGACGCACGACAAGCTGCAGATCAACGACATGCTCCGGGACAACGGGTTCACCGGCTGAGGACGGGGGCGACCACATGATGTCCGGCCTGGACCTCACTCAGAGCGCGGCCCGCGTCACCGCGGCGATCGTCGACATCGAATCCGAGAGCGGGAACGAGAAGGCCCTCGCCGACGCGGTCGAGGAGGCGCTGCGTCAGTACCCGCATTTGGAGGTGCTGCGCGACGGCGACTCCGTCCTGGCCCGCACCGACCTCGGGCGGGCCGAGCGCGTGATCCTGGCCGGGCACCTGGACACCGTCCCGATCGCGGTCGACAGCACCGGGCGCCGCAACGTCCCCTCGCTCCTGGAGGGGGACTGGGAGACCGGCACGCTGCGCGGCTGCGGCACCTCGGACATGAAGGCCGGCGTGGCGGTGCAGTTGGTGCTGGCCGCCACACTGGCCGACCCCGGACGGGATGTGACCTACGTCTTCTACGAGTGCGAAGAAGTCGAGGCCGAGCGCAACAGCCTGGGCCGGCTGATCCGCACCAGGCCGGAGTGGTTCGCCGCCGACTTCGCGGTACTGCTGGAGCCGAGCAACAACATCGTCGAAGGCGGCTGCCAGGGCACGATGCGCGCCCGGCTGACCTTCCGCGGCGCCCGCTCGCACTCGGCCCGCTCCTGGCTCGGCGACAACGCGATCCACAAGGCCGGGGCGGCGCTGCGGCGGCTCGCCGAATACCGGCCGCGCCGGGTCGAGGTCGAGGGCCTGGAGTTCCGCGAGGGCCTGAACGCGGTCGGGATCACCGGCGGGGTGGCCGGCAACGTCATCCCGGACGAGTGCTCGCTCGTGGTGAACTTCCGCTTCGCGCCGGACCGTAGTCAGGCCGACGCGGAACGCCATGTCCGCGAGGTCTTCGCGGATCTGGACGCTGAGATCGCGGTCACCGATTCCGCCCCGGCCGCGCGTCCGGGTCTGCACCTGCCGTTGGCGGCCGAGTTCGTCAGCGCCGTGATGGCCGGGATGCCCGAGGAACCCACGGCCAAATTCGGCTGGACCGATGTCGCCCGGTTTGCTGAACTCGGTGTTCCGGGCGTCAACTACGGCCCGGGAGACGGATCCTTGGCCCACAAACCGGACGAAACAGTGGACCTGGAGCAAGTTGTTCGATGCGCCGAGCGGATGAGAAGCTGGCTCGGCTCCGCTTCGTGACCTGACGACCCGCGGCGGCGCGCACCGTTTGTCAAAGGTGCGCTCGCAGAAGCAACCGGCCGGGACCCCTTGGCGTCTTACCAGCGGCGGAGCAGCTCTCGTATTGCTACGGGAGCCCGGTGAACAGCCCGCTGTCCAGGCAAGTTCCGAGAGGTCCGAAGTTTCGATGAGCCCGACCGGCTGGCCGATGATGGTGACGGCGATCGTACTGGCGGTCGCCGCGCCGATCGGCACGTATCTGTTGTGGAACCGCATCCGCGGGCCGCGCCCCGTCCGGGCCGCCACGCGGCTGTCGATGATCGGCGTGAGCCAGGTGATGGCGATCCTGCTGTGCGGTGTGATCGTCAACAACTATTACGGGCTCTACGCCTCCTGGGACGATCTGCTCGGTGACACCGGCAGCCCGGGGGTGATCATCCACGAGAACACCGTGGCGGCCGGCGGCCCGATCACCGGGAGCAACCTGACCGACGGCACCGCGCAGGGCGGTCGCGGCCAGGCGGTACCGGTGGTCCCGCGATCCCGGCCGCCCGGTCCGGTACAGGACTTCAAGAAGTACGGCGACGACGCGCTGGTGACCAGCTTCACCGGACCGAAGACCGGCCTGGGCGGTTCGAACGACGTGATCGCCTGGCTGCCGCCGCAGTACAACGACCCCGCCTACGCCAACACCGCGTTCCCGGTCGTCCTGCTGTTCCCCGGCTACCCCGGCACCCCGCAGACCTGGTTCGGCAACATGGCCGGCCAGAAGGAACTCGGCACGCTGATCCAACAGCACTCCGCCACCCCGTTCGTGCTCGTCGCGGTGAACATCTCGCCGATCAAGGGCGTGAACACAGACTGCACCGACATCCCCGGCGGACCGCAGGTCGCGACCTTCATCACCGACGACATCCGGAACATGCTCGAGCGCACCTTCCGGGTCACGACCGACCGCACCGGCTGGGGCATGATGGGCTACTCCGAGGGCGGCCTGTGCGCGGGCAAGCTGCTGGTGCAGTACCCGCAGTTGTTCAGCGCCGCGGTACAGATGAGCGGCGATGTGCGGCCCGGCGGCTACGTCTCCAAGTACGGCTCGGCCTTCGCCGACCAGAACTCCACGCTGTGGGTTCTGCAGAACCACAAGCCCAACCCGCCGGTGTCGCTGCTGGCTGCCGCCTCCGCCGAGGACGATCACGGGAGCGTGCTGGCCGCCGCGGAGTCGTTGCAGCAGGTGGCGCCCGACATGGTCGACGTGCTGAAGAAGGATCACGGCTCGCACAACACGGCGGTCTGGAAGCAGTGGCTGCCGCAGGCCTACGGATGGCTGAGCCAGCATCTGGAGCAGGTGCGTCCGCAGTCCTGAGCGACTGCCGGTCGCTTGTCGGCCGCCGTCCGGACAACCGCGGCCGGTAATGTGCCGACTATGAGCCAAGGCAGCGGAAACGGACACGGCAACGGACACGGTAACGGCGGGAGTTTCACCGAGCGCTTCGTCGGCGCGGTGACCCGGCGCCGCGGCCAGGAGCAACTGCCGGCGGCCACAGCCGACCAGAAGCTGCTGGACCACGCGTACGGCAAGGACTGGAAGGACGAGGACCCCTGGCGGGTCCTGCGCATCCAGGGCGAGTTCGTCGAGGGCTTCGACTCGCTGGCCCGCACCGGCCCGGCCATCACCGTCTTCGGCTCGGCCCGCACCACGACCGGCAGCCCCGAGTACCTGATCGGCGAGCAGATCGGCCGCGGCCTGGCCACGGCCGGCTGGACCGTCATCACCGGCGGCGGCCCCGGCGCGATGGAGGCGGCGAACAAGGGCGCGTTCGACGCCGGCGGGCGCTCGATCGGGTTGGGAATCGAGCTGCCGTTCGAGCAGTCCCTGAACAGCTACATCGATCAGGGCATCAACTTCCGGTACTTCTTCGTCCGCAAGACGATGTTCCTGAAGTACTCGCAGGGCTTCGTGGTGCTTCCCGGCGGGTTCGGGACCATGGACGAGCTTTTCGAAGCCCTCACGCTGGTGCAGACGCACAAGGTGACGTCCTTCCCGGTGGTGCTGGTCGGGAAGGCTTTCTGGGGCGGGCTGGTGGACTGGATCCGGGATTCGATGATTCCGGCCGGGAAGATCGCGTCGAAGGATCTGGACCTGATCCACGTGGTGGACGATCCGGATGAGGCCGTGGCGATCATGGGCAAGCCGGGGGAGCGCGGCTAGCTGTGCCGCTCAGGCGGCTAGACCGCCTGAGCCCTCGCAAGGGCTGTAGCGCCTAGGCCAGCCCGCGCTTGGCCACGGCCGGCTCCCGCAGCCCCTGGATCGCCGCCACCATGTCCAGCACCTGCCGGGTCTCGGCGACCTCGTGCACCCGGTAGACCCGGGCGCCGAGCCACGCCGACACCGCGGTGGTGGCCAGCGTGCCGACCAGGCGCTCCTTCACCGGGCGGTCCAGGGTCTCGCCCACAAAGTCCTTATTCGACAGCGACACCAGGACCGGCCAGCCGGTCGCGGCCATCTCCGCCAGCCGGCGGGTGGCCTCCAGCGAGTGGCGGGTGTTTTTGCCGAAGTCGTGGCCGGGGTCGATCAGGATGCGGTCGCGGGGGACCCCGAGCGCCGCCGCGCGCTCGGCCTCGCCGTGGACCGTGCGCTCCAGGATGTCCGCCATCACGTCCGGGTAGGTGATGCGGTGCGGGCGGGTGCGCGGTTCGACGCCGCCGGCGTGCGTGCAGACCAGCGCCACCGCGTGCCGGGCCGCGACCTGGGCCAGGCCCGGGTCCCAGCCGCCCCAGGCGTCGTTCAGCACGTCCGCGCCTTCGGCGCACACCGCGTCCCCGACCTCGGCACGCCAGGTGTCCACGGAGATCACCGCTTCGGGGAACAGCTTGCGGACCTCGGCCACGAACGGCACCACCCGGCGCATCTCCTCGGCGGCGTCCACGACGTCGCCGGGGCCGGCCTTCACCCCGCCGATGTCCACCAGGTCCGCGCCTTCGCTCAAGGCCTTCTCCACGCGGTCCAGCGCGGCGGCGTCCCCGAAGGTGGCTCCCTTGTCGTAGAAGGAGTCCGGGGTGCGGTTCACGATCGCCATCACGAGCCGCTGGTCGGGGGCGTACTCGTACGGTCCCAGGCGCAGCGTGCCCTGCGTGAGGCCCGGCCGGTCCGGGCCGCTGTCGGTGCGGCCGCCCGGGGCGCCGTCCGCGTTCGATGACATGGAGATCAGCCTAACGGCGACGGCGCGGCGCCGGTCATGGCACGATGTGCGCGTGCTGTACTTTCAGTTTCTCGTCGTCGCGGCGGTGTTCGGTGCGATCGCGTGGGTGGCCGCCGGTCGCGGCGGGGGTCTGGACGACCCGCGCCAGGACCGGCCGGAGCCCGCGCTGGCCGACGACCGGCAACTGGGCAAGGACGACATCGACGGCGCCCGCTTCGCGGTCGGGTTCCGCGGCTACCGCATGGACCAGGTGGACCGGATGCTGGACCGGCTGGCCGCCGAGATCGACCACCGGGACCGGACGATCGCCGAACTGACCCGCCCGGTGGGCGACCGGTTCGGCGAGGGTGCTGTGGCGTACGAGCCGGTGGCGCGGGACGCGGTGCCCGGCCTTCCGGGCTCCGAGGCGGCCGGTGGCACGGCCACCGCGACCGCCGTGGTGCAGCCCGGCTTCGGTCCCGGTGTGGGCCTGACGCCCGGGGCGGCCGAGCCGGCGTTCCCGGCCGATCAGAATGCTGCGGAGGACGACAATCCGCTGTCTTCCTGGTACCGGCGCCCCGAGAACGACCAGTAGTCCCTTCTGCTTCTTTGTCTGTTCTCGGCTCCGTGAGCTCAGCAAAACGGCCGGCCTCATTGTGAGGCCGGCTGTCTGTTTGTCATTTCGGATGACCGTCATTTCGGATCGCGGTCATTCGGGACGCCGATGCTTTCCGCCGGGGTCGGTGTCCGGTGCGGGAGTGTCCAGCGCGGGGTCAGTGCCCGGTGAAGGTCGGCTTCTCCTTCGCCAGGAAGGACCGCACCGCGTTGCGGTGGTCCTCGGTGGCCGCGGCCGCGTCCTGCAACTCGGCCTCCAGATCCAGGGTCTGGTCCAGGGAGTGCGCCAGGCCGAAGCCGACCGCCTTCTTGATCGCCGCGTAGGCCGCGGTCGGCCCGGTGGCCATCCGCGCCGCCAACTCGCCCACCGCCGCGTCCAACTCGTCGGCCGGCACCACACGGTGCACCAGGCCCAGCGCCGCGGCCTGCTCGATCCCGATGGTCTCCGGCAGCATCAGCAGCTCGATCGCCTTGGCCGGCCCGACCAGCCGCGGCAGGGTCCAGGAGGCACCGGAGTCGGCGGTCAGCCCGATGTTGGCGAAGGCCAGGTTGAAGGCCGCCTTGTCGGAGGCGATCCGCAGGTCCGCGGCGAACGCCAGGGCCGCCCCGGCCCCGGCCGCCACGCCGTTCACCGCGGCGATCACCGGCTTGGGCGCCGAGGTCAGGGCCCGCAGCAAGGGGTTGTAGTGCTCCTGCACGGTGTTCGCCAGGCCGCGGCCGGCCTCCAGGGCCGCCGCGTGCTCCTTCAGATCCTGCCCGACGCAGAAGGCGCGCCCGGTGCCGCGCACCACGATCACGCGAACGGAGTCGTCCTCGGCCGCCGAGATCGCCGCGTCCCGCAGAGCCGCCTTGGTCGCACTGTCGAGCGAGTTCATGGCGTCCGGGCGATTCAGGGTGATGGTGCCGACACCCTCGGTGACGTCGTAGACAACGTTGTCGGACATAGGGGGTCCCACTCTCCGCCTTATCGGCTTCCAGGCATGTACCAGTGTTGGTCGCGTCCGGTAGAACTGTTTGCAGACTCTGACGAAGCTACTCAGTCGGGCCTCCCGCGGCGACACCGGAACCCATTCCGGCTGCATGCGGGATAATGGATTGGTTGAGTAGCTGGCTCCTAGGAAGGGGAACGAGCATGGCGGCGATGAAGCCGCGGACGGGTGACGGCCCGCTTGAGGTGACCAAAGAGGGACGGGGCATCGTGATGCGGGTTCCGCTGGAAGGCGGCGGTCGGCTCGTGGTCGAGCTGTCGGCGGAGGAGGCCGCCGCGCTCGGTGAGGCGATCAAGGGCGTCGTCGGTTAGTCCGGCGCCGTCCGCATCGTCACCCCATCCGTCCCACCAGTGACGTCAGGCCCCCGAATGGCCCGGGGTTTGGCGTCCCCAAGCACGTGTTCCTTCTCACTTCCGCCCCCGCCGTTGGGGCGGTGCTGCCGGCGGTTCCCGGCGCTTCCTAGGGGCGCTTGACCGCGCAGAGCAGCCCGTCCCCGGTGGGCAGCAGCGCCGGGAGCAGCCGGGTGTCCTCGGCGACCTGGCGGTGCAGATACCGCAGCGCCGATGTGCGCGCGTCCCGGATCGACGGGTCGACCACCCGGTCCTGTCCGAGCGCCCCGTCGAAGGCCACCAGCCCGCCGGGCCGCAGCAACCGCAGCGTCTCCTCGTAGCCGGCCAGGTGGTCCGCGCCCGGGCCGCCGCAGAAGACCATGTCGTAGCCGCCGTCGGCGAGCCGCGGCAGCACCGAGCCGGCGGCCCCGCCGATCACCCGGGTGCGGCTGGCCGCGAAGCCGGCGTCGGCGAACGCCCGGCGGGCCGCCTGCGAGCCCTGGGTGTCCTCGTCCACGGTCGTCAGCACCCCGGCCGGGTGCATTCCGCGCAGCAGGTATATCCCCGACACGCCCGCGCCGGTGCCGACGTCCACCACCGCCCGGGCGCCGAGCGTGGCCGCCAGCAGTCGCAGGGCCGCGCCGGTTCCGGGCTCGACCGGGGCGATGCCCAGCCGCCGGGCCTCGCGGCGTGCGGAGACCAGCACGTCGTCCTCGGCGACGTACCCCTCCGCATACGCCAGGCTGGCGTGCCGGTGACTGGGGATGACGGCCTCCGAGGGTCGCGGGTCCCGGCGCCGCGCTCGGCCGGGATCTGGTCGGTTGGTTGCTAGTGGGCATCAAGAGCGTAGCCACCTGTCCGCGCGCATACCACGTCGGACTAACTGGCAGACAGCGGGCGGACGCCCGCGGCGGGCCCCGCCCGGGTGCGACGGGGTCGGGATCGGTTCGTCTGATCGCTGTAAGCGGACACTTCAAGGGAACCGGCCCCCCGGGAACTTCACGCTGGTGACCGGCCGTTCTGTCCTCGACAGTGGCTCACGGTTTGGAGGGCCGGGAGATCTTAGACCGATCTCAGGTTCCTTTCAGCCTTTAGCAGCGAGGCAGGCGTCTATGGTGATGAGTGCGGTACTGGAAATAGGAGGTGGGGCAGTCGTGGCTGACGCCAACAGCGCCCGCAATCCTGGAGCCGTCCCGGTCAACACCATTGGACCGCGGATAGATCTCGGGGAACTTCGTCGTCGGCGTGCGGCCCGAAAGGCCGCCCTGGAAAAGAACCGCCGCGGGGGCGAGACCATCCCCGATACCGCGATGCCGGCCGAGGCCGTGCCCGCCGCTGGGCAGACCCAGCCGCTGGACGCCGCGGCCGTCGGGTGGGAACCGCCGAGTTGGGACGACATCGTCCGGACCCACTCGCAGCGGGTGTACCGGCTGGCTTACCGCCTGACCGGCAACCAGCACGACGCCGAGGACCTGACCCAGGAAGTCTTCATCCGGGTCTTCCGCTCGCTGTCCAGCTACCAGCCGGGCACCTTCGAGGGCTGGCTGCACCGCATCACCACGAACCTGTTCCTGGACATGGTCCGGCGCCGGGCCCGCATCCGCTTCGACTCCCTGGGCGAGGACGCCGACGACCGGCTGCCCGGACGCGAGCCGTCGCCGGAGCGGATCTTCGTCGACTCGCACATGGACGCCGACATCGAGGCGGCGCTCGCCTCGCTGGCCCCGGAGTTCCGGGCCGCGGTCGTGCTGTGCGACATCGAGGGCCTGTCCTATGAGGAGATCGCGACCACTCTGGACGTGAAGCTGGGCACCGTGCGCTCGCGGATCCACCGCGGCCGCTCCCAGCTGCGCGCCGCCCTGGAGCACCGGGCCCCCGGCGGCTCCGCTTCGGCGGCCGGCGCGAAGGAGGGCCGCCGGTGACCAGGCACCTCGGAGACCGCCTGACCGCGCTGATCGACGGCGAACTCGACCACGGCACCCGCGAGCGCATGCTCGGGCACCTGGCGCAGTGTGCGGAGTGCCGTCAAGAGGCCGAGACCGAGCGGCAGCTCAAGTCGCGGCTCAGTGCGATGGCGGCGCCCCAGGTGCCGGTGGAGCTGATGCTTGGATTGCTGAGCCTGGACACCAACCGCGGCACCGGGGCCGGCGCTTCCGCCGGCCAGCCCGGGGCCGGCGGTGGTCCGGCCGGCGGCGGCCCGGGCAGCGCCCCGGGGCCGTTCTCGTTCCAGACCGTGCCGATCCGCCCGCCGGCGGCTCCGGCGGCCGGCCGCCCCACGGCCAGCCGCTCCCCGGTACGGCCGCAGCGGCTGCGGGTGGCGGCGATCGGCGCGGTATCGCTGGCCGCCCTGGGGACCGGGGCCTGGCTGGTCGGCGACTTCAGCGCCAGTGCCAGTCCCTCGCACTCGCCGGCCCAGCCGGCGCCGGCGCAGATCGTCACTTACGCGCCGGGGCACTGAGGGTTCCGGAGGATTTCGGCGGGAGTGCGCAGACTCGCTCTTGACGTCAAGGCTCGGCATTGCCGAGCCTTGACTGCGTAAGGTTCGACGAATATCCGCCCGCCGTGGGGCCGGCATCCGGCGGACGGGAGTTACGCTAGCGCGTAGCGCCGGAAAGCCGCCGGCCGCGCCCGCCAGAGCAGGAGCCTTCCACCGTGCCGTTTCTCGACATCAGCCCGCTGGAGCTGATCGCGCTGCTGGCCCTGGCCGTCATGCTGTTCGGCCCGGACAAGCTGCCCAGCGCGGTGCAGGGCTTGGCGCGCACCCTGCGGCAGTTCCGCGAGTTCACCCGGAACGCCCAGAACGACCTGAAGAAGGAACTGGGTCCGGAGTTCCAGGACCTGGAGCTGACCGACCTGCACCCGAAGAACTTCGTGCGCAAGCACGTGCTCGGACCCGAAGACGGCGACTTCCGCGAGATCAGGGACATCACCGACTCGCTCAACGGCGAGATACGCAGCGCGGCCGAGGGAGCCAGAAGGCCCCTGGCCGCCGACGACGCGACCCCGGACGATGCCCTCTACCGGGCCCCCGCCCCGCGCCTGGCCGCGGGCGAGCGCCCGCCGTTTGACGCGGATGCGACGTGAGGTTCCATGAGCAGCACCATCTCCACCGAAGACTTCCCTGATCCGACCGCCGACATCGGCCCGGCGGGGGGCGCCGTCGCGGGCGATGCCGTCCAGCGCGGTTTCGTCCAGCGCGGTTCCGGCCAAGACGACGACTTCGTTCCGGGCCCGCCGGTGGCCTCCGTCTCCGCCGCCGCCCTGGCCGCCTCCGAGCCCGACGCCTGGGACGGCCAGCGCACCGCGATCCCTTGGTACGGCTTGGACGAGGCCTGGGGCGGCGACCGCTGGCTGGGCTCGATCATGCACGGCCCGGACGGCGTCGCCGAATACGGCACGCTGGGCCACGGCGACCACCCGGCCCGCCGCCCCGACGACCTGTCCCCCCGGCGCTTCTGCGGCGTGGTGACGATGGCCCGCCTGGGGCGTCGCTCCGGCGGCGGCGCGACCGTCCTGGAACCGACCACGCTGTCCACCCTGGCCGCCGTGGCCGGCCTCGGGCTGCTGTCCGACGCCTGGCCCTGGGCTGTGGACAAGGCGCTGCGCGGCGACTGGCTGCACCAGCAGACCGAGCTGGCCTACGAGGTCGCGGAGAACCTGGACGACGCCCCCTGGCGCGCGGTCCAGCTCCCGGTCGACGGCAAGCCCACCCGCTTCCGCTACCGCGAGTCCGAGTACGGCTGGGTCCTGGCCGCGGAACTGCGCGAGTGCTGGCTCGGCGCCTACGGCCGCGGCGTGACGGCCTACGGCCTGGGCTTCGAGCAGGTCACGCTGGACGCCTGGGACGGCTACGAGGCGCTGCCGCGCTGACGGCGGCGGCGCCGGCCGCCCGGCGCCCCGACCACGAACACCTTCTGGGGGCCCGCGCGCCCGCAAGTCTTCGCGTCCGCGCCCCGGCGGGGACGACCACCCGAGGGGCAGACGTGACGATCCTTCCCATGCTCCTGGCCGCCACCGGCATCGGCATCGGCCACGCGATCCTCCCGGACCACTGGATGCCGCTGGCGGTGCTGGCGCGCACGCGGCGCTATCCGCTGCGCCGCGTGGCCCGGCTGGCGCTGGCCGCCGCGGTGACGCACGTGGTGGTGTCGGTGCTGTTCGGGGTGGCGCTGGCCGCGGTGGGGCTGCGGTTCCGGGAGGCGGTGGCTCGGCATACGGGGGTGGTGGTCGGCGGGGTTTTGGTGGCTACCGGGGTGGTGTTGGTGGTGATGGAGGTTTTGGGGGTCGGGCTTCGGCATTCGCATGCTGATCACGATCACGATCACGATCACGATCACGAATGCGAACGCGACCTTGACCGCGAACACGACCACGACCACGGACCTGCCTGCGATGGCGCTAAGCCGACCGCGACCGCGAAAGCACATCTGCCCGCGCAAGCTGCCCGCGGCTTGAGTAGCAGCATCGCGGTTCTGGAACACCGAACCGCCTCGGCAGAATCCGAATCGCTGACCTTGCCCGGCGCGGCGAGTGATTGCGCGCGCGAACCGCAGCGCCACCGCATCCGGCTGATGCTGCCGGGGGTAGCTGCTAGACGCGTGCCCGGGCCGCAGCGCCGCCGAGCCTGGCCGATGTTGCCTGGCGCAGCTGCCAGGTCCGAGCCCGAGGTGCACCGCCGCCGCAACCTGCTGACCGCGCTGGCCCCCTTCGGCGCCGCGGCCAGCCCTGACCTGACCATCCTCCCGCTCTTCCTCGCCGCGGGCGCTGTCGGTGCCGGCCCGGCGCTCGGCGTCCTGATCGCCTTCGCTCTGGCCACCGTCGCCGTCATGGTCGGCCTGACCCTGGCCGCCGCCAAGGGTGCCAGCCTCCTGACCGCACCGTGGATCGAGCGGCGTGCCAACGCGCTGACCGCCGTCACCCTGCTGGTCATCGGTGTGTTGGTGGTGACCGGCGTTCTCTAGCGCTACCTGCGCACAAGTGGCGTGGGGGCAGCCGGTTCCGTGTGGACCAAGCATCCACAGTCCGGATGCGGTGGACGCTCGCGGCGGGTCTGCGCGCCGAACGGCGGTACCACTTCCAGCGTGCCGTTCACGGTCGGCGGCGGGTCGCCTTCCACCCAGGCCAGGATGTGCAGCACCGCCAGCGTCGCGAGGTGTGTGGCCAGGAGGATGTCGCAGGGGCGGTCCTCGGCGGCCGGCACCGCGTCCACGCCGCCGAACGGCACCATCGCGCGGGGCCAGCCCGGGTCGCGTTCGGTGCGGTATAGGTCGCGGCAGCGCAGGCAGGAGGTGCGGCCCGGTTGGACGAACGGGCCGAGCACGCCGGTGGTCTCGTGTACCTCGACCGACAGATGCGGTACGCCCGAGTCCTGCATGGTGGCGGCCAGGGCCGGGTAGCCGTCGGCGATCGGGGCCAGGACCGCGAGGTCGGGGTGCTGGCGGTTGGCCGGGAGCGTGGTGCGGGTCGAGGGGGCCGAGGAACGGATCAGGGCCCGGACCAGGTCCTGTCGGCGTGGTGGGGGAGCCGCGAGGTCGGTTTCGATGCCGGCGCCGGCAGTCGGCTGATCGGTGTCTTGTTGATCGCTGTCCAGTCGATCGTCGGCACTTGTCGCGCTACTCGCGCTCGCGCTCGCCTTGCTCGCGGCCCGAGCCCCACGACCTCGCCGAGGCCCCGGTACCTCTCGCTCATCCCGGTGACTCAGCCCCCGAGGATTCCGGAACCCGGCCGGCGCCGCGTCCGCGGGCCGAGCCCGTCCGGCGTCGATCGGCACCACACACCCGATCCCCGCCGCGGCCAGCATGTGCGCCACCGACGCTCCGACCCGCCCGCACCCGTACACCGCGACCACCGCCATCCGGCGGCGGGTCATCGCCCGCATCGCGCCGCCGGGCACCAGGTATCCCAGGGCCAGCGCGGACAGGTCCGGGGCCAGCCGGTCGAGCTCGGAGATGTCCAGGGCGCGCAGTATCGGGCCTGGGTCGTAGCCGGCGTCGTCGAGGAATCCGGCCCGGGCCAGCACGTCGAGCAGGGTCGTGGCCTGCGCGCCGGACAGTCCCAACTCCTCGGCGTGGGCCAGCAGTCCGTTGATGTCTCTGTGGCCGTCCAGGGCCGCTACGAACGCGGTCGCGGCCGGGCTCAGCCCGTTCAGCAGCAGTGAGCGTCCCGGAGTCACCCCCACCTGCAACGCGCCGCCGGGCCGCCACAGTCGTCGCAGCCCCGCCTTCAGCACCGGACGCACGCCCTGACCTCCCGCCGTGTCAGCCCCCGCATTCCGCCGCGCTTGCCCGCGTATTCCCACCTTGCGTCACCCGCGCGGTCCGGCGCAGCTGACAACGTCCTAATTCACCCATACGGCGGCCGGAGGACCGGCCGCCGTAGCGAACCGTCGATCCTCAGGCCTTGCCCAGGATCCGGTTGAGCTTGGTCCCGCAGGTCGGGCAGATGCCCTGCGCCATCCGCCGGCCCGAGTCGCTGACCTTCACCTGACCGGTGAAGTTCTTCTTCTCCTTGCACTTCACGCAGTAGGCGTCCCCGGTGTACGACGACTCCGCCATGATTTGTCGCTCCGTTCCATATCTGAGAGCAGATGTACCTTTCACCCCGAACGCGGAACACCATACGGCAGCGCGGGGCCCAAACCGCACCGCTACGCTGACGCCATGCCTGAGTCGCGCGAATATCCCCTCCTCGCCGTTAACCGCACGTCGGATGGTGTGTTGACCGTCAGGTTGGACGACCCGGACCGGCGCAACGCGATGACCGCGCCGATGACCGAGTCGTGGGAGCGGCTCATGCGGGAGATCGCGCGGGACGAGGAAGTGCGCTGTGTGGTGGTGACCGGAGCCGGCTCCGCGTTCTGCGCCGGCGGTGATCTCGGCTGGATCGGTGCCGAACCCGGCGCGCCTGTGGAAAAACTCCGCGACAAGATGCTGCCGTTCTACCGGATCTGGCTGAGCCTGCGGGATCTGCCGGTCCCGACCATCGCCGCGGTCAACGGTCCGGCGGTCGGCGCGGGCGCCTGCCTGGCCCTGGCCTGTGACCTGCGCTACGCGGTGGACACCGCGAAGTTCGCCGTGCCGTTCACCAAACTCGGCATGCACCCCGGGATGGCCGCGACCTGGCTGCTGCCCGAGGTGGTCGGGATGGCCAACGCCCGCGAACTCCTCTACACCAACCGCGCGGTGAGCGGCGCCGAGGCGGTCGCCCTCGGCGTCTTCAACAGGGTGTTCCCCGCCGGGGACTTCCCTGGGGAGATCGAGCGGATCGCCTCCGACGTCGCCGCCGGCGCGCCGATCGCGGTGAAGCTCACCAAGCAGGCGCTGGTCGGCGCGGGCCACGAGTCGTTCGAGGCGGCGCTGCGCTGGGAGGCGCTGGCGCAGCCGATCACGATGGCCACCGAGGACCTTCAGGAGGGTCTGGCGGCCCAGCGGGAGCGGCGCGCACCCCGCTTCACCGGCCGCTGATCACTCTTTGTGTTACGTAACCCACAGGATCGGCCTGCCTGTGGATAACTCTGTGGAAAACCTGTGCACGGCGTGTGGACAATCCGATTTCCGCCGTTCCCGACGCCCCGGCGTGTCATTTCGGTAACGCCATGAGGGGGTGCCACACGCTAGGGTCCCATGCCGTGGGACTCGACGATGCCCCCCACCAGGGCGGTCAGATCGAGGTGCGACGCAGCAACCGGCGGCGGCGCACCGTCTCGGCGTACCGGGACGGCGACAAGACCGTCGTCCTGATCCCCGCGCAGATGACACGCGCGGAAGAGAAGCAGTGGGTCGACAAGATGCTGGCCCGGCTGGCCGGCCAGGAGAAGAAACGAAGGCCGGACGATGGCGAACTCTCTCGCCGCGCCCGCGACCTGTCAGCCCGCTACTACGACAGCCGGGCCCAACCCTCAAGCGTCCGCTGGGTCACGAACCAGCAGGCCCGCTGGGGCTCCTGCACGCCTGTGGACGGCACCATCCGCATCTCCGACCGGGTCCGCGGCATGCCGGAGTACGTGCTGGACTACGTCCTGCTGCACGAACTCGCGCACCTGCTGGTCCCCAGCCACGGCCCGCGGTTCTGGGAGCTGATGAGCGTGTACCCGAAGACGGAGCGGGCCCGCGGGTTCCTGGAGGGCTTCGCCTCCGCCGGGGGCGGCGAGGCCGGGGACGACGCGGACTGAAAGTAGCGAGGGCGGGCGACGACGCGCCCGCCCTCGATGCCGGCTGCTACTTCTTCGGCTGGTCCTCGCCGCCTTCGTCCGGGCCTTCGGTCTTGTCGCCGGTCTTGCCGCCGCTCTGGCCGCCCTGCCCGGTCTCGCCGCTCTCGCCGCTCTTGCCCTCGGCAGGCTTGTCCTCGCCGCCCTTGTCCTCGGACTTATCCACAGCCCCGCCGCCCAACAGCTCGTCCAGCCCCGAGAAGTCGAACTCCAGCCCGTCCTCGGAGTCCGAGCCCCGGCCGTGCACGAACCCGTCCGGGTCGTCCAGGTCCGCCGAAGTCGGCAGCAGGTCCGGGTGCGACCACACCGCGTCGCGGCCCTCCAGCCCGCGGGCGTCGGTCAGGGATGCCCACAGCCGGGACGCGTCGCGCAGCCGGCGCGGGCGCAGCTCCAGGCCGACCAGCGCGGAGAAGGTCTGCTCGGCCGGGCCGCCGGCCGCGCGGCGACGGCGCAGCGTCTCGCGCAGCGCGTCCGCTGCCGACATCTGCGGGGCCGCGGCGGCGTGGACCACCGCGTCCACCCAGCCTTCGGCCAGCGCGAGCAGGGTCTCCAGGCGGGCCAGGGCCGTCTTCTGGGCCGGGGTGTCCACCGGGGCGAACAGGCCGCCGCCGCCCAGCATGTTCTCCAGCTGCGAGGGGTCCAAGTTGCTCAGGTCCATCTGCTCGGCCTGCTGGGCCAGCTCGCTGAACTTGGAGGCGTCGACCGTGATGCCGCGCGCGTACTCCTCGACCGCGCCCAGCAGGCGCGGCTTGAGCCACGGCACGTGCGAGAACAGCCGCTGGTAGGCCGCCTCGCGCAGCGCCAGGTACAGCCGGACCTGCTCGATGTCGATCTCCAGGCCCTCGGCGAAGGCGTCCACGTTCGCCGGCAGCAGCACCGCCTTGCCCTCCGGGCCCAGCGGCAGCCCGATGTCGCTGCCGGACACCACCTCGCCGGCCAGCGAGGCCAGGGCCTGGCCGACCTGGGAGCCGAACATCGCGGTGCCCATCTGCTTGAGCATGCCGCCCAGCGGGTTCCCGCCACCGCCGCCGGCGGCGCCGCCGCCGAACAGGTTGCCCAGCATGTCGCCCATGCCCGGCGGCAGACCCGCGGCCTCCGGGCTCTCCGGCATGTTCAGCTCGCCGACCGCGCCGCCGACCGCCTCGCCCATCGCCGAGGTGATCCGGTCGGCGACCGGCTCGACCAGCTGCTTCCAGACCGGCAGGGTTTCCTCGATCCACTGCGCGCGGGACCACACGCGGGTGCCGGCGGTGCCGGCCGGCAGTGAGGTGACCTGGTCCAACCAGTGCTCGGCCAGCTGCACGGCACCGTCGTAGGTGCGCTGCTCGCCGTCGGTGGGCGAGGGGTCCGGGCCGGCGGCGGCCACGGTGTTGCGCGCCATGGTCTTGGCCAGGTCCCAGTTCACGGCGCCGTCCCCGCCGCCGCTCATCAGGGCCTGGATCTGGCTGAACACCATCTGCAGCATCTGGGGGTCCGGCATGCCCGGGATGTTCGAGCCCGGGGACTGCGCCCCGGTTCCGCCGAACATCTGCTGGAACATGGCCCCCAACGGATCAACGGGGCCGTCCGGGCGCTTACCCTGGTTCTGCGACTCGTCGCCGTCCGACGGGTTGTGGTCTTCGGGGTTCTTGTTCACGGCGGGTGACCTCACGGACGACGGGGGAGAAGGATCGGTTGACAGCGCGGAGCCTGACTTCCTCTATACATCTAACGTAACCACAGGAGAGCCTCAGTGAGTTCCTCGCCGGACCGCAAGCGCACCGGCCGCACCAGCAAGCCCACAGTCGCCGTCACGGGAGCGGCCGCCAGATTGGGTGAGGCACTGACCGGCAAGCTGGCCTTCGGCGGCGAGGTGCGCCGGGTGGTGGGGCTGGACGCCGAGCGCGGAGCGGCCCCGGCGACCTGGCGATTGGGCGATGTCACCGACCCCCACCTGGCCGAACGGCTCTCCGGGGTGGACACGCTGGTGCACTTGGCGCTGGACTCCGATCTGAACTCCGAGCCTCGGGAACGCACCGCGCGCAACGTCCGCGCGGCCCAGACCGCCCTCACCGCCGCGGCCGCCGCCGGCGTCCACCATGTGGTCCTGTTGTCCACCGCGATGGTCTACGGCGCCCTTCCGGACAACGCTCTCCCGCTGGAAGACGACGCCCCGCTGCGCGCGACCCCGGACGGCACCCTGGTCGGCGACCTGTTGGAGATCGAGCGGCTGGCGGCGATCGCCCCCCGCGCGCACCCCGGCCTGACCGTCACCGTCCTGCGCCCGGCGGCCATAGTCGGTCCGGGCGTGGACACCTATCTGACCCGGCACTTCGAGGCGCCGCGGCTGCTGGTGGTGCGCGGGTCGAAGCCGGTCTGGCAGTTCTGCCACATCGACGACCTGCTGTCGGCACTGGAGTACGCGGCCCTGGGGAAGGTGAACGGGGTCGTGCCCGTTGCATCTGATGGATGGCTCACTCAGGAAGAGGTGGAGGAGATTTCCGGGATGCGCAGGATGGAGCTCCCCGAAGGCCTCGCCGTGGGCGCCGCGGAGCGACTGCACAGGCTGCACCTGACCCCGGCTCCCGCGAGCGACCTGCAGTACGTGATGCATCCATGGGCGGTCTCCAACAAGAAGCTCCGGGAAGCCGGGTGGGAACCCGCCTTTACGAACGAGGAAGCGTTCGCCCAGCTCCTGGAGGACATCGACGGCCACCACGCGGCGCTGGCCCGGCGCCTGGGCAAGAAGGACGCCGCGGCCGGTCTCGGCGCGGCCGGCGCCACGGTCGCGCTGGTAGGCACCGCGGCCCTGGTGCGACGCGCACGGCGGAAGCGCCGTGGGGGAGGATCGGTAACGTGATCGAGGAGAAGGAACTCACCGCGCGCGGCGAGGCGGAGGAACTCGCCGCGGACAGCCGCGCGGTCATCCGTCCCGTCATCCATACGGACGTGCGCGAGGAACCACTTTCCGTCGACGAGGTCGTCGCCGCCGTCTCGCACCGCACCGCGGGCGGCATCGCCCTGTTCCTCGGGGTCGTCCGCGACCACGACCACGGCCGGTCCGTCACCGCTTTGGACTACAGCGCGCACCCTTCTGCCGCCGAACTTCTGGCGAAGGTCGCGGAGGCCGTGGCCGCCGAGCACCCGGACGTGGTCGCGCTCTCGGCGATCCACCGGGTCGGAGCACTGGACGTCGGCGACCTCGCGGTCGTGGTCGGGGCGGCGGCGCCGCACCGGGCCGAGGCGTTCGCAGCTTGTCGCGCATTCATCGACACGCTCAAGGAACAGGTGCCGATCTGGAAGCGCGAGGAGTTCGCCGACGGCGACCACGAGTGGGTCGGCTGCTAGATCCGCCGCGAGTGACCCTCCGGTGCGTTACAGTCACCGTGTGCTGTCGATCCTGGCTTGGTGGGCGATCCCGGTCGGCGCCGTGGTCCTGGCGGCGGCTGTGTCCGCCCTTGCCCGGCACGTGCGGCGGCCCAGTGACGACGACACGATCCACGCGTATCGCCGCTTCCGGGAAGCCATCTCCAACGAGGACCCGGTTGGGCCCGAGGCCGTGCCGCCGGTGTAGGCGAGGAAGCGGTGGATCTTCCCGCGCGGTCCCGCGTCCCGATTGGTGACCCCGGTCTCAGCGCCGCTTCAGACTGCAACAGATAGCATCTGTGGAATGCAGCGCCGAGCCCTCACCTTGACCTTGTCCGGAACGACGGTCGCCCTGCTCACGGCCTCGGCGTTCCTGATCCCGACGCCGTACGCGGAGATGTCGCCGGGCCCGACGTACGACACCCTGGGCAGCTACTCCACGGATTCCGGGCAGCCGGCCAAGCCGGTCATCGCGATCAGCGGCACCCAGACCTACCCGCACACCGGCGGCGGGCAGCTGCGCATGGTCACCGTCGAGGTCTCCCGCGCGGACTACAAGCCGAACAGCGTCGAGGTGCTCTCCGGCTGGCTGTCCAGCGACAAGATCGTGGTCCCGCGCACGGTCATCTACCCCGAGGGGCAGACCGCGCAGGAGGCGACGCAGCAGAACACCGCGATGTTCGACGACTCCGAGGACCAGGCGATCACCGCCGCGCTGGCCGCGAAGAACATCAAGCCGCTGCGCACCGAGGTGATCGTGGACTCGGTCACCCCGGGCAGCCCGGCCGACGGCAAGTTGCAGCCGCAGGACGTCATCGACGCGGTGGACGGCACCCAGCTGGCCAACCCCAACGACGTCCACACCCTGATCCAGAAGCACAAGCCGGGCGACACGGTGGTGTTCACCGTGACCCGCGACGGCAAGCAGCAGCAGGTCTCGGTGGTGACGACGCAGTCCAACGACAGCGGCCCGTCCCGGGCCCTGGTCGGCTTCCTGCCGGGCACCCAGAACGTCTTCCCGTTCGACGTGAAGATCCAGCTCGACAACGTCGGCGGCCCCAGCGCCGGGATGATGTTCGCCCTCGGCATCATCGACGAGCTGTCCCAGCAGGACCTCACCGGCGGTCTGAAGATCGCCGGCACCGGCACCATCGACTCCACCGGAGCGGTCGGCCCGATCGGCGGCATCCAGATGAAGACCCTGGCCGCCAAGCGCGACGGCGCCACCGTCTTCCTCACCCCGGCCGCCAACTGCGCCGACGCGGTCAAGAACGTCCCGAGCGGCCTGCGCCTGGTGAAGGTGAACACGCTGCAGGACGCGCTCACCGCGCTGAACACGCTGCGGGCCGGGGGGACACCTCAGGGATGCAGCTGAGCTGAGTCCGCCGCGTCGGCGGCGGCCGCTCCGGCGTTCGACAAGCTCCGGCGTTCGACAAGCTCCGGCGTTCGACAAGCTCCGGCGGCGGGCCGATTCGGCTCGCCGCCTTCGCTTATTCCGCTATTCCTCAAAAGTCTCCAGGAGTGCCGCCGTCAGGTTCGGCACGAGGTCCGGCCCGGACAGCACCTCCATGTCCGAGTCCTTCGACCGCAGCCGGATCGCCGCCTGCCGGGTGCCGTCCCGCAGCACGGCGACCGCCATGCGCACGTCCTGGCGCTCCGGGTGCTTCGTCACCCAGCGCTCGAGCTCGGCGCCCTTCGGGTCCTGCGGGATCTGCTCCTCGGCGCTCGGGGGGAGCATCTGCGACTCGATCACCAGCGCGCAGCCCTCGACGGCGGCCGGCCAGACCATCTTGGCCAGCATCTCGTCCAGCGGCTGGTCCAGGGCCAGGCCGTCCTGCTCGATCGAGGTGAGGCCGGGGATGCCGCCGGACTCCGCCGACTCGTCGGTCAGGCCCAGGGCGGCGGCCATGCTGGGCTGGGTGACCAGCAGGTCGGCGGTGGGGACCAGGGCGAACATGCGGGGGCGCTGGTTCCAGCCGTCGGCGGCGACGTGCTGCTCGATCTCGACGACGGACTGCATCAGGGCGACGCTGGCGACAGAGCTCATGCCGCCATTCTCCCCCGCGATCGGGGAGCCGCCGACCGGGTGCCGCCGGGGCCGGGGCGGCTATCGCCACACGCTCCAGCCGTTTCATATGACGAACGCGCCGTGGGGTATGCGCGGTCCGCCCGCACCCCCGCGTACGCTGAGCCCGTGGCGTTCGAGATGCCGAACTTCGGTGGTGAAGACAGTGACGCCGGGGGCGACAAGAACGGCCACCCGGCGGGATCGTCCGGCGGGTTCGGCGCCCGGAACGGATACCGGGTCGCGTTCGGGGTCCCGCCGCGGCGCACCAAGGTCCTGGCGATCACCCTGATGATCATGCTGGTGCTGGTCGTCGTCTTCCTGCTCTTCGACGGCGTCTACACCTCCTACCTGTGGTACCACTCCATCGGCGGCGGGCCCGTCTACCGGACCCGGACGATCACCCAGGCCGTGCTGTTCCTCGTCTTCGGCACCCTGATGGCGGTCCTGGTCGGCACCAACATCTGGCTCGCCTACCGCTTCCGCCCGCCACTGACCGGCGTCTCCCTGGAACAGCAGGCGCTGGACCGCTACCGGATGGGCCTGGCGCCGTTCCTGGCCTGGATCCTGACCGGGGCCTCGGTCCTGTTCGGCATCGCCGCCGGGGCCTCCTCCGCGGGCTCCTGGCGCACCTACCTGATGTGGGCCAACTCGGTCCCGTTCGGCACCGAGGACGCCGAGTTCCACAAGGACATCGGCTTCTACGTCTTCACCCTGCCCTGGCTGCGCCACATCCAGGGCTTCCTGGTCGCCGCGGTGCTGCTCTGCCTGCTCGCCGCGCTGCTCACGCACTACCTCTACGCCGGCGTCGCCCTGACCCCGCCCGCGGGCAGCCGCACGGCCGGCTCCAGATCGTTGATGGGACACAGCCTCGGCTCCCGCGCCACCCGCGCCGCGCAGGTCCACATCTCGATCCTGCTCGGCTGCCTGGTCCTGGTGAAGGCCTACGCCTACTGGCTCGACCGGTACTCGCTCAGCGTCGTCTCCTCCAAGATCACCAGCGGCTGGGCCGGCCCGACCTACAAGGACGTGCACGCGGTCCTGCCGGCCAAGACGATCCTGCTGGTGATCGCGGTGCTGTGCGCGCTGCTGTTCTTCGGCAACGCGGTCCGGCTGATCGTCCGGGGCGCCGTCCCGGTCATCGACCGCGGCGGCCATGCCTGGGCCCTGCCGGCGCTCGGCGTCTCGCTGATGGTGCTGGCCTCGGTGGTGATAGGCGGGGTCTATCCGCTGGCGGTGCAGCAGTTCCAGGTGAACCCGAACCAGGCGGCGAAGGAGGCGCCGTACATCCAGCGGAACATCGACGCCACGCGGGCCGCCTACGGGCTCAACGGCATCGAGGAGGACTCCTACGCGGCCAAGACCGGCACCATACAGAACCAGCTGACCCCGGATGCCCAGGCCGTCGCCCAGATCCGCGTCGCGGACCCCGCGCTGCTCTCGGCGGCCTTCAACCAGCAACAGCAGGACCCGTCCCGCGCGTCGTACGAATTCCCCGACACCCTGGCCGTGGACCGCTACCCGGTGAACGGCAAAGTCCAGGACGCGATCGTCGGGGTCACCGGCGTCAACCTCGCCGGGCTGCCCGCCGCCCAGCGCGGCTGGTACAGCGAGCACCTGCAGCACACCCACGGCTATGGCTTCGCGGCTGCCAAGGGCGCCGCCGTGCAGGCCGATGGTTCGCCGGACTACATCGAGCAGAACCTCCCGCCCAGCGGCAGCCTCGGCAGCTACGAGCCGCGCGTCTACTTCGGCTCCGGCCTGCCGGACTACTCGATCGTCAGCGGCCCCGCGGCCTCGACCCCGGGGGTGTCGGTCGGCTCGTTCCTGAACAAGCTGATGTACGCGGCGAAGTTCCGCCAACCGAAGATCCTGTTGTCCGACAGTGTGAGTAAGGATTCGCGGATCGTGTACGACCGCGACCCTCTGCGACTCGTGCAGGCGGTCGCGCCGTGGCTGACTCTGGACGGCGCCACGTACCCGGCGGTGGTGGACGGCCGCATCCTGTGGGTGGTCGACGGTTACACGACCACCTCCGCGTATCCGTACTCGACCACGACGCACCTGTCGGACGGCACCAGCAAGGTCAACTACGTCCGCGATTCGGTGAAGGCCACGGTCGACGCCGACACCGGCGCGGTGACGCTCTACGCCTGGGACGCCGGCGACCCGATCCTGAAGACCTGGATGAAGGCCTTCCCCGGGACCGTGAAGCCGCGCGCGGCGATCAGCCCCGACCTGCTGGCGCACCTGCGATACCCGCAGGACCTGTTCACCGCGCAGCGCGACCTCTTCGGCCGCTACCACGTGACCTCGGCCTCGGCGTTCTTCAGCGGCACCTCGGCCTGGAACGCCCCGGCCGACCCGACGAAGACCTCCGCGCAGCCGCAGGCCCCGAACTACCTGACCCTCCAGATGCCCGGCCAGCCTGCGCCGTCCTTCTCCCTGGCGTCGACGCTGACCCCGGTGAACCGCGGCGATGTGGCCGCGTACATGGCCGTGGACTGCGATCCCGGGCCCGGCTACGGCAAGATCAGGGTCCTGGAGATCCCCTCCGGCACCAGCGTGCCGGGCCCGGGCCAGATCCAGAGCGCCTTCCAGAGCGCCTTCGCCGACCAGCTGAACGCCCTCGGCGCCGACAACGCGCGGGTGGTCGAAGGCAACCTGCTGACCCTGCCGCTCGGCGGCGGCCTGCTGTCGGTCGAGCCGGTGTACGCGCAGCCGGCCACCGGACCGGCCACGTACCCGCTGCTGAAGGGCGTCATGGTGGCCTTCGGCGGCAACACGGCCTTCGCCCCCACCCTGCAACAGGGCCTCGACGAGATCTTCTCCGGCACCTCCGGCGCGACCACGGGCGAGAACCCGGTGACCGTGGACGACCAGCTGAAACAGGCCCTCGCCGACGCCGTCGCCGCCCAGAACACCGCCCGAGCGGCCCTGTCGAAGACCCCGCCGGACTGGCAGGCCTTCGGCGCTGCCGAGCAGGCCGTCCAGCAGGCCCTGGCCCGCGCCCAAGCCCTCGAGAACGCCCGTCAGCCGGCCAAGTGACACCCGTGTGACCCACGGGTCCGCTGGCGCGCGCCTATTCGATTTGCTCTTGCGACCCTCCGCGGGTTACCTTTAGTTCACCGACGCGGGGTGGAGCAGCTCGGTAGCTCGCTGGGCTCATAACCCAGAGGTCGCAGGTTCAAATCCTGTCCCCGCTACTAGGGAAGGGCCCGGTTCTTCGGAACCGGGCCCTTCGGCGTTTATCGGTCGGACCGCATGGTGTCCGTAGCCGACCTAAGTCTGTATCTAGACTGAAAAGTCGCTACCTGCCGCAATCGCGCTGTGACAGTATCCGTGGGCGGATTCGACGGAGGAAGCCGTTGGCCCCGCATGACCTGTCGGTAGCGCGATTCGGGGGGGACGAGATGACGTCTACCATGCCCATGATTAGTAAGCGTCGTAGCGACTTATTCATGACGGAGGTCGGTGTACCAGCCGCGCGACGTGTCTGCCGTGTGTGGGTGAATGTTGACGAGGCCGGCGTCGACGAGCTCTTCACGCTGGCCGGTGCGCTCGGCTGGGGGTGCAGAGATCGAGGCTCGGCTCCGGGATCAATGGTCCGTCGGCGGATCGATGTGGAACTGCCGGTCGGCGGGTCTGTTTTCGGAGTCGCAGGGCGCGGCGCGCGTGAAGTCAATAACCGGCTTGAGGGCCGTCCCATGGGATACGAGATATCTAGATCCGAGGTGCTGCGGTCGCGACAGCCACTTAAGCCCGGGATACCGGCTTACAGGGTTCAGCAGGCCAACGACGTTCCGCGGCTGGAGAAGATTCGCCAGATGCTTGGAGCCGGGGACCTCGTGTTCGCTGCGGAAACGCCGATGAATGGCGCAGAACAGAGCCAGGGCGCAGAGGCCTTGGCGATGCAGCGCCGTAGAGACCGGTGGATCACGACCGTCGTCGGTGCGGTGCTCTTCGTCGTCGGTGTGATCGCGATGATCGTTCTGTTGGCTCGTGCACCGAGGTCGTCAGGGTTTGAGAAGGCACTTGTTCTGACCGTGATCGTGGCCGGGAGTCTTCCGGGCATCCGTCGGTTCCTACGGGGCGGTCAGCGGGCGAAGGTACTGCTAGTGGCTACCCCACTTGCCTTTCCGCTGATACTTCCGGCCACGATCGCGATGGGGAACGCCCGGGTCTCGAGCTACCTCGATCACTTCGGGCTGTCCCGCGACGATCTGGGGGTCGGAAGCGGACTGAGCTATTCGGCAGCGGCTCTGCCGGTCGCGGTCGCCGTGGCCCTGAGCTTGATGGTCATCGGGCTTTTCGGCTGGATCGCGTACCTGGTCGGCGACGATCGGTCCATTATGGCTGGCCTGATGGTGGGCATTTCCATCGTCGCCTATCTGTCGGCGTCAATCGATGCGGCGATTCGTCTCGGAGATCATGAAGGTGCCGCTGCAGTGGCCGCAGTTCGGGCGGGTCGTGCGATTCCCGGGCTGGAGGACTATCGGCCGGATTTCGCGTGTGTCACGCCTCTCAAGACGCCGATCTCCATCCGCGGGGCCATGCTTGCGACGGATCACCCGATCTACGTGTTCAGTTCCCCACACGCGGCGCTGGTCGTAACCTGGGATCCGCGTACAGGACAGCCGACTTGGGTCGCCCCAGCTGATGTCTCCGTTCTCATCGTCGGCACGACCGTTCTGACCTGTCCCGTTCGGTGACACGGCGTGAAGGTCCGGCCCACGTGGCCGGGCCCTTTTCCGCGTTCCGGCCGTAGATATCCTCCTGACCTGCTCAATCCCATCTTCGCGACGGACTATTCACTCAGGTTATACCTCTGGTGTATAGTCCTTTCTCGTGACCGTCCCACTGACCCTGCTGGGCCTGCTGGCCCGAGGCCAGCCGACCCATGGCTACGACCTCAAGCGCGACTACGACAGCCACTTCGCCAACGGCAAGCCGCTGCCCTACGGCCAGGTCTACTCGACCCTCGGGCGGCTGGCCCGGGACGGGAAGGTGGTCGGCGGGGAGGCCGAGCCCGGGGACGGGCCGGATCGCAAGCGCTACGCGATCACCGATCTCGGGCGTAGCGAGGTGATGGGGTGGCTGTCGCAGACCGTGGAGCCGGAGCCGCACTTGCAGACCGTGCTCTTCTCGAAGGTCGTGCTGGCGCTGATGCTGGGTGAGGACGCGGCCGGCTATCTGGACGCCCAGCGGGCCGCGCATCTGCGGCGGATGCGCGAACTCACCGAGATCAAGCGGACCGGGCAGACGGTCGACGCTCTGTTGGCCGACTACGGACTGTTCCACCTCGAAGCCGATCTGCGCTGGATCGAGCTGACCTCCGCCAGGCTGACCGCCCTGGCCCAAGTCGTGTCCGACGATCAGAAGCAACTGGGGGAAAGGCAATGAGCGAGTTCATCCTCGAGGCCAGGGACGTGCACCGCGCCTTCGGCCAGACGCAGGCGCTGCGCGGGGCGAGCGTCGCCGTGCGGCGCGGCGAGATCCTGTCGATCATGGGGCCGTCCGGTTCCGGGAAGTCGACCTTGTTGCACTGCCTGGCCGGTATCTACACGCCGAACCAGGGCGAGGTGTGGTTCGACGGCACGCGGGTCGACACGCTGGGCGAGACCAAGCGCACCGAGTTGCGGCGCGACGCCTTCGGGTTCGTGTTCCAGTTCGGCCAGCTGGTGCCGGAGCTGACCGCGCTGGACAACGTCGCGCTGCCGCTGCTGCTGGCCAAGCAGCCGCGCCGGCAGGCGTACGCGCAGGCCGCGCCGTGGCTGGAACGCCTCGGCCTGGAGGAGCACGGCGACCACCGCAGCGGCGAGCTGTCCGGCGGCCAGGCCCAGCGCGTGGCGCTGGCCCGGGCGCTGGTGCACAAGCCGCGGGTGCTGTTCGCCGACGAGCCCACCGGCGCGCTGGACACCCTCACCGGCGAGACCGTGATGAACCTGCTGGTCACCGCCGCCCGCGAGGAGGGGACCACGGTCGTGCTGGTCACCCACGACGTCCGGGTGGCCGCCTATGCCGACCGCGAGGTCGTCGTCCGCGACGGCCGGGCCGTCACCACGCCGAGCTCGGCGGTGGCCTGACCATGATCCGCATGGGGATGCGCCTGACGCTGCGCGGCGGCCGGGAAGCCGTGATCCGCTTGATCGTCACCACGCTCGCGGTGGCGGTCGGGGTCGCGGTGATGCTCGGGGTCTTCAGTCTGTTCAACGCCTATCAGAACACGACCACCCGGCAGTGCTGGGAGTGCTCGCCGACGACCATCCGCTCCGCGTCCGCTTCCGCCGGCGGGAGCGCGTCGTCGCAAGGACCGGGCCGCCCCGTCGGCCTGAACGCCGACGGCTCCGTCGACCTGGCCGCGGCGCAGCAAGCCGGCGCCAAGGAACTCTGGAACTTCTCCCAGGACTTCTACCAGGGCACCGAGCTGCGCCGCCTCGACCTGGCGGCCCTCACCGCCGACGCCCCTACCCTGCCCGGCATGCACACGGTGCCGGCCCCCGGGGAGTACTACGTCTCTCCGGCGCTCTCGCACCTGCTCGCCACCGTCCCGGCCGGCGAACTCGGCGACCGCTTCCCCGGCCACCAGGTCGGCATCATCCCCCGCGCCGCCCTCTACAGCCCGGATGAACTGGCCATCGTCATCGGCCACACCCCGCAGGAGTCGGCATCCCGCCCGGCGACCGAGCCGATCACCGCCATGTCGACGGCCAAGGAGGTGAAGGGCACCACCACCATCTACCGGTTCGCCTTCGCTTTCGGCACCGTCGCCCTGCTGCTCCCGATCATCATCATGGTCGGCACCGCCACCCGGCTGTCGGCGGCCCGCCGCGAGGAGCGGTACGCCGCGATGCGCCTGGTCGGCGCGACGCCGCGGCAGGTCGCGACGGTCGCCTCGGTCGAGTCGTCGGTCGGCGCGGCCTGCGGCGCGGTCCTGGGCATGCTCGGCTACCTGGCGCTGAGCTCACAGGTCGCGAAGGTGAACGTCACCGGCACCCGGTTCTTCCCCTCCGAAGTGTCTCCGGGCCTGCTGGGCTATCTCGGGGTCCTGGTCCTGGTGCCGGTCCTGGCCGCGTTCGCCGCGGTGCGCTCGCTGCGCCGGGTGCAGTACGACCCGCTGGCCGTCAGCCGCAAGGCCACCCCGAAGCCGCCGACCGTGAAGCGCCTGATCCCGCTGCTGCTCGGTGTGGCGCTCTTCGTGGTCGCCGTCAACATGCCGGCCAGCTCCAACGCGGACGGCGTGACCTATCCGTCGCTGATCCTCACCATGTGGGGTGTCGTGTTCGCCGGGCCCTGGGTCACCATGTGGTCCTCCCGGCTGCTGGCCCGCATCGGCGGCGGGGCCGCGACGATGCTGGCCGCCCGCCGCCTGGCCGACGATCCGCGGGCGACGTTCCGCACGGTCGCCGGCGTGACCGTCGCGGTGTTCGTCGGGACGGCGGTGGCCGGGGTCCTGCCCACCACGGTCGCGGCCGAGACCTCCGGGCCGCGCGCGCCGCTGACCGATGTGCTGCGCCTGCGCTACGACATGAGCGGAGAGGGGGAGAAGGACGGCCTCAGCCCCGACCAGGCCGCGGCCACATTGCACAACCTGCGGGCCATGCCCGGGGTGTCCGCGATTCCGATCTACGTCAGCGCCGCCGCCCCGGGCTGGACCCCGGACAGCGGCACTGCGCCGCCGCCCGGCTGGCAGCCGCCGCTGGATTACGTGAGCTGCTCCGAGGCCGCGGCCATCCCGGCGCTGGGCAGTTGCGCCCCCGGCCAGACCGTCTCGGTGATCGCCGCCGACGAGTTGTTCATCGACAACCCGCTGATGCTGCACCTGCCGGTGCTGGGCTACAGCGACATCGACCGGACCAGCGGAAGCGGTACCGCCGCGACCGTCCCGTCCGATACCGACCTCGGCAAGCTCCAGGTCACGACCTTGATGGTGGCCGCCTCGAATCCCGCGACTCTGGAACGCGCTCGCACCTATCTGGACATCCACGCCCCGGTCCTGATCGGCATGGGCAGCCCGGACCAGTGGTCCACCAACGCCGCCGGTCCGATGACCTTCGGCGAGGTGGCCTCGGTCCGTGACGAGCAGTACCGGGCCGCGCAGCAGATGATCATGTTCGTGGTCGGTCTGACCCTGTTCGTGGCCGGCTGCGGCATCGCCGTGGCCACCGCCGGCAGCCTCGTCGAGCGCAAGCGGCCGTTCACCCTGCTCCGGCTCTCCGGCACCCCGATGCGGACTTTGCGCCGCGTGGTGTTCCTGGAATCGGCGCTGCCGCTGTTCGCGGTGTCGGTCCTGGCCGGACTGTCCGCTTACGCGATGGCCGTGATCGCGGTGCGCTCGCTGGCCAAGGGCATCTCGATGTCCTTCCCGTTCGGCACCTATTCCGTCGCCGTGTTCGTCGTGGTCGTCGCCGCCCTCGGCGTGATCCTCGGCTCGATGACGCTGCTGAGCCGGATGACGCGCTCGGAATACGCGCGCTTCGAATAGCAGGCGAACGCAGGGCGGCCGGGGCGGACATCTAGTTCGCTCCGGCCGCTCCGCTGTTATCTTCAAGCACGGGTTTTTCAACATGGGGGAGTCAAACACCATGCACATCGGCATAAAGGGCATATCCACAGCTGTACTTACCGCGGCGGTTCTGACGACGGCCGCCTGCAGCAGTTCGGGCTCGATCAGTGCGTCCTCCGGGGGTTCCAGCGGACCGGGCAGTGTCTTCGGCAAGACGTCGTCCGCTCCGACCGGGGCGCAGTCCGGGGCGCCGAGCAGTGTCTCCACCGGTGCGTCCGGCGGCGCTCCGAGCAGCGCTGCCACCGGTGGCTCGGGCGGCACTCTGACGACAGACCAGATCAAGCAGATCCTGCTGACCGACAAGGACGCCCCGGGTTACACCTACGACGCCTCGGCGGACAGCGCGACGACCACCGACACATCCGCCGTCGTGACGGCCGGAGGTGCCGCCTGCCAGACGTTCGTCGACGCCCAGAACGGCCTGACCACGAAGTACGGCACGACCGCCGAGGTCGACCGCGAACTGAAGAAGACCGCCGAGGGCCACGTCATCGAGGACTCGACGATGGCGTTCCCCTCGCCGGACAAGGCCGCCGCGGTGATCACGGACCTGACCGCGAGCCTGGCGAATTGCAAGAGCCTGACCACGAACCAGTCGGGTTCCACGGCCACCATGCAGCTCTCCCCGATCCCGCAACTGATCAAGGACGGTCAGGTCGGCTACGTCGACACCCTCACCATCAGCGGCAAGCCCGTGCTGATGGCCGCCGACGTCGTCCATGTCGGCACCGGGCTCTCCCTGGTCGCCCTGATCGGCCCGATGACGAGCGACAACACGATCCTGCAGCAGATGGGCTCCACCCTCAGCCATCTGTCCGACCTGCAGGTCGGGCGCCTGAAGACCGCGCAGGGCATCAGCTGACAGCTGAGCTCGCTGTGAGCCCGCGCTAGTCGCTTGCCGCCGGCGGTAGCCTTCCAACAGAAGTGCTACCGCCACGGACGTAGCGAGGCGAAGCGTATGAGCCGCATCATGCCGTTGGTGGCCTTGACCGTCTCAGCGCTGCTCGTCGGCTGCTCGTCGGCGAGTGACAAGGGCAAGTCGCAGGCGTCGGAGACATCCACCACCGTCACCACGACAGCCGCGACCGCGACGCCGACTTCCGCGGCGACAAGTCAGCCGTCTGCGTCTGCGACGTCGCCGCTGGCCGGGCTGGCGCTCGCGATCTCCGACCTGCCCTACGGTTGGGCGTCGTCCCCGCCGTCCACGGACAGCTCGGTCACTGCGCCCTGCTCCGCGATCACCGCGGACGCCACCGCTCACCTGCCGAACCAGGCCGAGGTGGACTTCCAACAGTCCGAGGACGGGCCGTTCCTCCAGGAGATCCTGGCCGGCGGATCGGCTCAGCAGACACAGGCCGCGTGGGCGGCGGTGCAGAAGGCGCCGAGCTTGTGCGTCGAGCCGACGCGATTGGCCACGACGCCGTTCCAGTCCTACGGCGACGCGAGCTACGCGCTGGCACTGACCGCCACCAGGGCGGGCGTGGCCTACGGCGGCGATGTCGTGGTCATCCGCAAGGGCCAGACGTTCGCCGAGGTGGTCGTGTTCGGCGTCGGGGGCGTCCAGCCGGCGCTCGTCCAGCAGGTGGCGGCGAAGGCAGTGGGCAAGCTCGGTTCGTAGGAAGCGCTTCTCCCGACGAGGCGGGCGTCGTCATCCAAGGTAAACAGAAATCAAGATTGTGAACAGCTTCAAACAAGTAGCGATTGTGCCTTCTGCCAGGACTATCAAGGCCTGCGGTCCGCAACGGAGCCGACACATTGACGGGTCCGTGCCCTGAACCGTGCCGAAATCAATCCAGATCGATCTGCGCCGATCTTCGAGAAGTGATCGCAAGCCACGTTCTCCAGACCCGCCGTCGGCGATGAACGCCGCGAGGTGGCGCTCGGCGGTGGCCGAGCGCCGTTGCGGGCCGGACCCGTCCCGCCGCCGCGCGCGGTCAAGTCCTTGGCGGCTCCGCGCGATGGACCTTCACAGATCGCGGCTGATCGTCAAGGTGGAGACCCCGATTCCTTTGGTCAGGCCACTGACGCGCACCCCGCGGGCCCGATGGATCTTCCTCAAGATCAGAGCAGGTCGTTGAGGTTGGCATCAGCGGTGTCGCACCTGCCGGTTGCAACTGGGTAACGGATGGCTTCCGGACTGTTACGGGATCTTGACACTGCGGGTTCGGCCGAGTGGGATGTGCGACACCTGTTCGTTCATGTTCGATCCTGGTGGCATTCTCACTCGGCAGGGAGACCCTCATATGACTTCCCCTCGGATTCCCCAAAACTTCGAGCGGCCCTTCACGCGTCGAGGCCTTTTCAAGGGGATGGGCGCGGCCGCGGCGTTCGCGACGGTGCCGGGCGCTTTGGCTGCTTGTTCCTCGAGTTCGAGTTCGAAATCCACTGGCAACTCCGGCTCGGCCACCGCCCCGGTGACGTTCGGATCCAACTATTCCGACGCCAGCCCGAAGGCGGCGTTCGCGGCACTGTGTGCGGCGGCCACGGCGGCCGGCGGCCCGAAGGTGACCATCAACACGGTCGACCACAACACGTTCCAGACCAACATCACCAGCTATCTGCAAGGCACCCCGGACGACCTGTTCACCTGGTTCGCCGGCTACCGCATGCAGTACTTCGCGGCGCAGGGCCTGGCGCTGCCCCTGGACGACGTCTGGGCGAAGATCGGCGGCAACTTCAGCGCCCCGGTGAAGACCCTGTCCACCGGCCTGGACGGCCACCAGTACTTCGTGCCGATCTACAACTACCCGTGGGTGGTCTTCTACAACAAGAGCCACTTCGCCGAGAAGGGCTACACCGTCCCGACCACCTGGGACGACTTCATCACGCTGTGCAAGAAGATGAAGTCCGACGGCATCGTCCCGCTGGCCTTCGCCGACAAGGACGGCTGGCCCGCGCTGGGCACGTTCGACATCCTCAACATGCGGATCAACGGGTACGACTACCACCAGAAGCTGATGAAGCACCAGGTGCCGTGGACCGACGCCGGCGTCAAGGCGGTCTTCGACCAGTGGGCCGAGCTGATGCCGTACATGCAGACCGGCGCCAACGGCCGCATCTGGCAGGACGCTGCGAAGACGCTGGAGCAGAAGCAGGCCGGCATGATGTTCCAGGGCACCAACCAGGTCGCCGCGCAGTACGTCTCGGACAACGCGAAACTGGACGACCTGGACTTCTTCCAGTACCCGGCGATCAACCCGACGTACGGCCAGGACTACATGGACGCCCCGACCGACGGCTTCATGATCAGTAAGAAGGCGAAGAACGCGGCCGGCGCCAAGGCGATCCTGGAGTACATAGGCACCGCGGCCGCCGAGACGACGTTCCTGAAGACCGACCAGTGGGACGTGGGCGTCGCCACCGGACTGCAGGCGCCGTCCTACGACGCCATCCAGACGAAGTCGGTCACGACGATCGCCGGCTGCAAGGCCGTGTCGCAGTTCATGGACCGGGACGCCGACCCGGCGATGGCCACCGCGATGATCTCGATCATCCAGAAGTTCATCGACGACCCGAGCACCGGCAACATCGCCGGCCTGCAGAACAGCGCCGAGCAGCAGGCGAAGGCGATCTACACGTCATGACCGACCACGAACTCGACCCGGCGACGGCCGGGGCGCCCCGCGCGCCCCGACGCCGTCGCCGGGTGGGCAGGCTCAGCGGCCGGGACAAGGCCGTGGTGGCCGTCCTGCTGGGCCTGCCCATCCTCCTCGACCTCGCGTTCATCTGGGGCCCGGCGTTGGGCACCATCGGCTTGTCGTTCACGAAATGGAACGGCGTGGGCAGCCTGTCCACGAAGGCCTGCCTGCCGAACGTCCCCTCGATCCTGAGCAACGGATGTCTGTACGGCGTCCAGAACTACCACCAGGCCCTCACCATCTACCCCGAGTTCTGGCCTGCGGTCCGGCACAACCTGATCTGGCTGGCGGTGTTCGTCTTCTTCGCGACTCCGCTGGGCATGTTCTTCGCCGTCCTCATCGACCGCGGCATCAAGGGCAGCCGGATGTATCAGAGCATCCTGTTCCTGCCGGTGATGCTGTCGCTGGCGCTGGTCGGCATCATCTGGGAGTTCATGTACTCCCAGAACTACGGCCTGATCAACACCGTCATCGGCCACAACCACAACGGCAACGCCATCGACTGGCTGGGCAACCCGAAACTGAACCTGTGGGCGGTGCTCGTCGAGGCCACCTGGCGGCAGGCCGGTTATGTGATGGTGCTCTATCTGGCCGGCCTCAAGGCGGTGGACCCACAGCTGCGCGAGGCGGCGCTGATGGACGGCACCAACGCCTGGCAGACCTTCTGGAAAGTGGTCTTCCCGGTGATGCGGCCCATCAACATCGTCGTCATGGTGGTGACGGTCATCGAATCGTTGCGGGCCTTCGATCTGGTCTACATCACCAACAAGGGCATCAACGGCCTGGAGCTGCTGTCGGTCCTGGTCACCTCCAACATCGTCGGGGAGACACAGCGGGTCGGCTTCGGGTCGGCGCTCGGCGTGGTTCTGCTGGTCATCTCCCTCGTGCCGATCTGCACGTTCCTGTACCTCACGTTCCGCCGCGAGAGCCAACCCAAGGGCGCCCGATGACTGCACAGACCATTCAGGGGACGGCCCCCCGCGCCTCGGCCGGGGGGAGCAAGAAGCCGCTGCGCTGGGGACAGATCGCCTCGCAGGTGTTCCTGATCTGCGCGTGCGTGCTGTGGCTGCTGCCGATCGTCTTCGCGCTGTACGTGGCGCTCCGCCCGTACTCGGACACCCAGAAGTACGGCTACGTGTCGTTGCCGCACCACCTGACGCTGAAGAACTTCAGCGACGCGTGGAGCCAGTCGGACATGGTGCACTACTTCTGGAACTCGGTCCTGATCACCGTGCCCTCGGTGATCATCGTCCTGGCGCTCGCCTCCGGCCTCGCGTTCGTCCTCACCCGGGTGAACGTCAAGATCAACGTGGCCCTGCTGATCGTGTTCACGGCCGGGAACCTGCTGCCCCAGCAGGTCATCATCACCCCGCTGTACCGGCTCTTCCTGCAGATCCACGTGCCGACGTTCCTGGCCGGCAGCGGGCTGCTGTACAACTCGATCCTCGGCCTGGTCGTCATCAACGTCTCGTTCCAGCTCGGCTTCTGCACCTTCGTGCTGAGCAACTACATGAAGTCGATCCCCGACGAGATGTACGAGGCCGCGTTGGTGGACGGAGCGGGTCTGTGGACCCGGTTCCAGAAGCTGACCCTCCCGCTGTGCCGCCCCGCGCTGGCGGCCCTGGCGACGCTGTTGACGACCTGGATCTACAACGACTTCTTCTGGGCCATCACCTTGATGTCCTCGGGCGACAAGCGACCCATCACCTCCGCGCTGGCCAACCTGCAGGGTCAGTTCGTGAGCAACCAGAACCTGATCGCCGCGGCCGCGATGATCGTGGCGGTTCCGACACTGGTCGTGTACGTGCTGTTGCAGAAGCAGTTCATCGCCGGACTGTCGCTGGGGAGCAGCAAGGGCTGAGTTCGAAGGCCGGGTCGGCTGCCCGCACATCGCGACGCCTCTTGCGGGAAGCAGGGTTTTGTCGTGTACTCCACGTTGGTCGGTTCTGAGCGGTCCTGATGGCTTTCGATGGCTTCGTACCCCCGCAAAGGGCACGCGAGGCGAGGGGACGGGAGGGGCGGATGCTGGCAGCGCAACGCCAAGCGTGGATCCTGCAGGAGGTCCGGCACCACGGTGCCGTGCGGGTCACGGACCTGGTCGCGGCGTTGCGGGTGTCCGACATGACGGTCCGCCGGGATCTGGACTCGCTGGCCGATCAGGGCCTGGTCACCAAGGTGCACGGCGGCGCCACGGCCCGCGGCGGCGGTTCCACCGACGAGCCGGCGTTCAGCGTGAAGGCCGCGCGGCAACGGCGGGCCAAGGAGGCGATCGCCCGGGCCGCCGCCGATCTGGTGCGGCCGGGGACGGCGATCGGGGTGTCGGCCGGTTCCACGACGTACGCCTTCGCGCAGCAGCTGGCCCGGGTGCCGGATCTGACCGTGGTGACCAACTCGCCGCCGGTCGCCGATCTGCTGCACGCGCTGCCCGGCCCGGCCCAGACGGTGATCCTCACCGGCGGCGTGCGCACCATCTCCGACGCGCTGGTCGGCCCGGTGGCGATCCAGGCGATCCGCCGGCTGCACCTGGACTGCGTGTTCATCGGGGTGCACGGCATCGACGCCGAGGCCGGGTTCACCAGCCCGAACCTGATGGAGGCCGAGACCAACCGCACGCTGGTCTCCACGGCCCGGCGGCTGGTGGTGATGGCCGACCACACGAAGTGGGGGGTCGTGGGGCTCTCGGAGATCGCCGCCCTGCACGAGGCGTCGGTCCTGGTGAGCGATGACGGACTGGGCTCCGGGGCGCGGCAGGTGCTGCGCGAGACGGTGGGGGAGTTGATCGTCGTCCCCGTTGAAGGAACGGGGGCGAATGAGGAAGAAGAGTAGGGAGGCACCATGCGTCATCAGGCCCCGCGCAGTCGACAGTTGCGCGCTGCCTTCGCAGCGCTCGCCCTCGTGGCCGGGACGATGTTCGGCGTCGCGGTATCGGCACCGGCGCACGCGCTCGGCAACGGTCTGGCCCTGACTCCACCGATGGGCTGGAACGACTGGAACTCCTTCGGGTGCAACGTCTCGGAGAGCCTGGTCGAACAGACGGCGGACCTCATCGTCTCGTCCGGTATGAAGGACGCCGGATATCAGTATGTGAACATCGACGACTGTTGGATGTCCGCCAGCCGGGACGCCAACGGCAACCTGGTCCCGGACCCGGCGAAGTTCCCCGACGGGATCTCGGGGACCGCCGCCTATGTGCACAGCAAGGGCCTCAAGCTCGGGATCTACGAGAGCGCCGGCACCGCGACCTGCGCCGGGTACCCCGGGAGCCTGAACCACGAGCAGGCCGACGCGAACTCGTTCGCGGCCTGGGGTGTGGACTACCTCAAGTACGACAACTGCAACAACCAGGGGATCCCGGCCCAGACCCGCTACACGGCGATGCGCGACGCACTGGCGAACACCGGCCGGCCGATCGTGTTCAGCCTGTGCAACTGGGGTCAGGAGTCGGTGTGGACCTGGGGCGGCGGGGTCGGCAACCTGTGGCGCACCACCGGTGACATCAGCTCCAACTTCAGCAGCATGCTGTCCAACTTCCACAACACGGTCGGGCTCGCGTCCTACGCCGGACCCGGCGGCTGGAACGACCCGGACATGCTCGAGGTGGGCAACGGGATGTCCTTCGACGAGGACCGCTCGGAGATGTCGCTGTGGGCGGCGATGGCCGCGCCGCTGATCTCCGGGACCGACCTGCGCAGCGCGACCCCGGCGACCTTGTCGCTGTACACGAACAAGGACGTGATCGCGGTCGACCAGGACTCGCTCGGCAAGGCCGGGACCGAGATCGCGTCGTCCGGCGGGGACGACGTGATGGCCAAGCCGCTGGCCAACGGCGATGTAGCGGTCGTGCTGTTCAACGAGAACGACTCGGCGCAGACCATCTCGACGTCCGCCTCGGCGATCGGGATCGCGTCGGCGTCCTCGTACACGCTGGACAACCTGTGGTCGAAGGAGCTCAGCTCGACCACGGGAGCGATCAGCGCCTCGGTTCCGGCCCACGGCTCGGTGATGTACCGGGTGTCGCCGGGGAACGGGAGCAGCATCGGGAGCACACACGAGCTGGTCGGCACGTCGTCCGGTCGCTGCCTGGACGTCCCGAACAACTCCACGACCACCGGCACGCAGCTGGACATCTGGGACTGCAACGCCGGTGCGAACCAGGAGTACACCCTGACCGCGGCCGGGGAACTGCGGGTCTACAACGGCAGCCTCTGCCTGGACGCGGACAACCAGGGGACGACAGCCGGGACCAAGGCCATCACCTGGACCTGTAACGGCCAGAGCAACCAACAGTGGACCCTGAACGCGGACGGAACGATCACCGGGGCGCAGTCCGGGCTGTGCCTGGACGTGACCGGCGGGAACGTGGCGTCCGGGAACGTCAACGGGACCCCGATGGAGATCTGGGGCTGCAACGGCGGCGCGAACCAGCGGTGGAGCCTGGGGTAGCGCCGGGCGCGTGAGCGCCTGACCGTTCTCATCGCCGGGCCCATCCGGTTGCGGACGGCATCAAGGCATCCGATCATCGCCTCATGATGCCGACCTCGGAACTGGTGGACCCGGCGGTGCGCGCCTTCATCGACGCGCTGAACGCCAACGACCCGGCGGCCGTGCGCGCCGCCATGATCGAGAACGCGACGATGACCGACGACGGCACGCCGCGGCAGCTCGGGGACTGGCTGCAACGCGAGGCCTTCGACACGCACGGCCGGATGGACGTCACACAGCAGTCGCCGGACGGCCATGACCTGCTGGTCGACTACACGAACGACCAGTGGGGCACCATGGCCACCCGCTGGCACTTCGAGGTGCGGGACCACCGGGTCGCGCACTTCGACACCGGCCAGGCCCCAGCGGCGTCCTAGCCGGTGGGCATGGCTGCCCCCGCCATGATCCGCCCCGGGTATGTGGCGGCGACCGACATGGGAAGCGCCATGCGCGCTCTCTAGCGTGATCGGGTATGACGCCTTCTATGGACGCTGCCGTCGCTTCTGTCGCCCCGTTGGACCTGTCCGGACGCACCGCTCTGGTCACCGGCGCCGCCGGCGGCATCGGCCTGGCCTGCGCCGAGCGGCTGGCCGCGGCCGGCGCCAAGGTGGTGGTCGCCGACATCAGCGCCGACGGCGCGCACGCCGCCGCCGAGCGGATCGGCGGCGAGGCGCTGGTCGCCGACCTGAGCGACCTGGACCAGGCCTCGGCGCTGCCGCACCGGGTCGGCGGGGTGGACGTGCTGGTGAACAACGCCGGACTGCAATACGTGGCCCCGCTTCACGAGTTCCCGGTCGAGCGCTTCTCGCTGATCCTGCGGCTGATGCTGGAGGCGCCGTTCCGGCTGATCCGCGAATCGCTGCCGCACATGTACGAGCGCGGCTGGGGCCGGATCGTGAACATCTCCTCGGCGCACGGCCTGCGGGCCTCGGAGTTCAAGGCCGCCTATGTGACCGCCAAGCACGGCCTGGAGGGGCTGTCGAAGGTCGCGGCGCTGGAGGGCGCCCCGTACGGCGTCACCTCGAACTGCGTGAACCCCGCCTACGTGCGCACCCCGTTGGTCGAGCACCAGATCGCCGACCAGGCCGCCGCACACGGCATCCCGGAGGACGAGGTGGTGGCGAAGGTGATGCTGGAGCGCTCGGCGGTCAAGCGCCTGATCGAGCCCGCCGAGGTGGCCGAGCTGGTGGCGTACCTGTGTTCCCCGGCCGCCGCCTCGATCTCCGGCGCCTCGATGGCGATGGACGGCGGATGGACAGCGCGGTGAGGCGCGCGTGATGCTGGGCGCCATGTCCGCGCTCGCCACCCCCTCGGTGTTCCTCGACCTGCTGGCCCGCGACGCCGCCGCCATCGAGTACGACGGCCCGGTGGTGGCCGCCCGGGTCGCCGGCGCGGGCGCCGAGGAGCTGGCGGGACTGGAGACGGCCAAACGAGTGGCGCTCGAAGTCCGCGCGACCCTGGCCCGCTCCCGCCGCCGCGAAGCCGAGCTGGTGGCGCTCTTCGAGACCGCCGGCGACTTGGCCGCCCTGCGCGACCTCGACGCGGTCCTGAAGGCGATCGTCACCCGGGCCCACACCCTGATCGGCGCGGACGTCACCTACCTGACCCTGGACGATCCGGACCGCGGCGACACCTACATGCGGGTGACGCACGGCTCGGTCTCCGCCCGCTTCCAGTCGCTGCGGCTGGAGATGGGCACCGGACTCGGCGGCCTGGTCGCGCAGACGGCGAAGCCGTACGTCACCTCGGACTATCCGCACGACTCCCGCTTCCGCCACACGAACGAGATCGACCAGGGCGTCGGCGAGGAGGGGCTGATCGCCATCCTCGGCGTCCCGCTGGTGTTGGGCAGCCGGGTGATCGGCGTGCTGTTCGCGGCCAACCGTACGGCGCGCCCCTTCGCCCGCCACGAGATCACGCTGCTCGGCTCGCTGGCCGCGCACGCCGCGGTCGCGATCGACAACGCGCGCCTGCTGCAGAAGACCCGTGACGCGCTGAGCGAGCTGCGCTCGGCGAACGAGCTGGTGCGGGCGCACAGCGAGGCGGTCGAGCGGGCGGCGGCGGTGCACGACAAGCTGGCGGACCTGGTGCTGCGCGGCGGGGATGTGGAGGGGATCGCGGGGGTGGTCGCCGAGGCGCTGGGTGGCGGGTTGGCGGTGGTGGACGCGGATGGGATGGTGACGGCGGTCGCGGGAGACGCTGTCGGAATCGGTGCCGCGCCCGGCGGCCAGGGTGCTGCGGGTGCGGGTGCGGGTGCGGGTGCCGGTGCCGGTGTCGGAGCCGGTGCCAGGTCTGGGGCCGGAACCGGCACCAGCGCTGGAGCTGGTAGCGAAGCCGAGGTCGCGATCGATGTCATCGCCGGGGTCGGGAGATCGCATCAAGGCTCGGCCACCCTGCTGAACGGCGCGCCCGACCTGATCACTCTCTCCGCGGCGACCGGCCATGCCGTGCGCTCCGGGGACCTGGTCGTCGCGGCTGTCGCCGCAGCCGCGGAACCCCTCGGGGCACTGGTCCTCCGCGCCCCTGACTCGTTCAGCGACGTCGACCAGCGCATCCTCGAACGCGCAGCCCTCGTCGTCGCCCTCCACCTCCTCATGCGCCGCTCCGAGGCCGAGGCGGCCGAGCGTCTCGGCGGCGACCTGCTCGACGACCTCCTCGCCGTCCCGGTGCGCCACACCTCCACGCTCGCCGAGCGTGCCAGGCGCGTCGGCGTCGACCTGGACCGCCCGCACATCGTCGTGGCCGCCGACGCCGCACCCGCCGACCGTCCGCGCGCGCACTTCGCCGCCGGCCGATTCGCCAAGTCTGAAGGCGGCCTCGCCGGTGCCCACGAGGGCCGCATCGTCCTCCTGCTTCCCGGCGACGATCCCTCCAGCGCCGCGCAACGCGTCCTGAGCGCGCTTCGCGCCGGCCTCGGGAACCCGCTGACCGTCGGCGCCGGCGGCCCGAAAGCGGGTGTCGCGGCCTATGCCGACGCGCATGCCGAAGCAGTCCGCTGCCTCAGCGCCCTGCATGCCCTCGGCCGGGACGGCTGCGCCGCCGCACCCTCCGACCTCGGCTTCCTGGCGCTGGTCCTCGGCGGTGGCGATCCCGGCGACGTGGTGCGCGACGCGCTCGGCCCGCTCATCGACTACGACGCCAAGCGGGGCACCGACCTGCTCGGCACCGTCGAGCAGTACTTCGCGTGCGGCCGGAGCCTCGGCCGGACCGGCGAGGCGCTGCACATCCATGTCAACACCGTGACCCAGCGTCTGGACCGCACCGCGCGGCTGCTCGGCGGCGACTGGCAGGAGCCCGGCCGCAGCCTGGAGATCCAGCTGGCGCTCCAGATCCGGCGTGTCATGGGGTTGTGAGGCATATCCGAGCACGATCTTGTGGCGTCTGAAGCCATTTCGAAGGGGGCGGCCCGCTCATAGCGTCCATGCCCATGGACAAGACAGCTCCGACCCCGTCCCGAGCGGTGGCCGACATCCCCACGGGCGCCACGCTCGCCGTGGGCGGCTTCGGCCTCTGCGGCATCCCCAGTGCCCTGATATCCGCCCTTCTTGACCAGGGCACCACCGGGCTCTCCGTCGTCTCCAACAACTGCGGCGTGGACGACTGGGGTCTGGGCCTGCTCCTGGGTGCGGGCCGCATCGCCAAGATGACCAGCTCCTATGTCGGCGAGAACAAGGAGTTCGCGCGTCAGTACCTGGCCGGTGAGCTTGAGGTCGAGCTCCTCCCGCAGGGCACGCTCGCCGAGAGCCTGCGTGCCGGGGGCCTGGGCATCCCCGCGTACTACACCCCGGCCGGCGTCGGCACATCCGTCGCCGAGGGCAAGGAGACCCGGGTCATCGACGGCCGCGAATACCTGCTGGAGCACGCCATCACCGTCGACTTCGCGCTGGTCCGCGCCGCGAAGGGGGACCGTCACGGCAACCTGGTCTTCCACGCCTCGGCCCGCAACTTCAACCCGGTCGTGGCGATGGCCGGCCGGGTGACCGTCGCCGAGGTCGAAGAGCTCGTCGAGCCCGGCGCTCTGGACCCCGACGAGATCCACCTGCCCGGCGTGTTCGTGCAGCGCGTGGTCGAGGCGCCGCCGGACCAGCGCGAGAAGCGCATCGAGAAGCGGACCATCACTGAGAACGGAGCAGCCTGACATGCCCTTGACCCGAGACCAGCTGGCGGCCCGTGCGGCCCGCGAACTCCGCGACGGCTCCTACGTCAACCTCGGCATCGGCCTGCCGACCCTGATCCCCGGCCACCTCCCGCCCGGTGTCGAAGTGGTGCTGCAATCGGAGAACGGCATCCTCGGCCTCGGCCCCTACCCGGCGCCGGACGCCGTCGACCCCGATCTCGTCAACGCGGGCAAGGAGACCGTCACCGTCCGCCCCGGGTCGAGCTTCTTCGACTCGGCGACGTCCTTCGGCATGATCCGCGGCGGCCACATCGACACCGCGGTGCTCGGCGCGATGCAGGTCGCGGCGTCCGGGGACCTGGCGAACTGGACTGTGCCCGGCAAGCTGGTGAAGGGCATGGGCGGCGCGATGGACCTGGTGCACGGCGCGCGGCGGGTGCTGGTCGTCATGGAGCACGTTGCGAAGGACGGCTCCCCGAAGCTGCTCCGGGAATGCACGCTTCCCCTGACCGGCAAGGGCGTCGTCGACCGCGTCATCACCGACCTCGCGGTGCTCGACGTGACCCCGAACGGGTTCCGGCTGGTCGAGCTGGCGCCGGGGGTGGGCGTCGAGGAGGTGATGGCCAACACCGGAGCACCCCTCGATGTGGCGGCGGCCCACATTTCGGGGCCCGTAACGCGGACTTAACGTTCCGGCCATGCATTCCACCAGCATCCTGCGCAGATACAGCGCGGTCGCCGTTGCCGCCGCGTCGATCGCGGCGCTCGCCGCGTGCGGCAGTCCGAGCAAGGCGGCCGGCGGTTCCTCCGGCGGCGGCACCCCGGGCGGGTCAGCCGGCTCCGGCGCGCCGATCAAGGTCGGGCTCGTCTACTCCGAGACCGGGCCGCTCGCCGACTACGGCAAGGACTACTACCAGGGCTTCCTGGCCGGCCTCGACTACGCCACGCACGGCACCGACGCCGTGAACGGCCACAAGATCGAGGTGACGCAGCGCGACGACGCCGGCGATCCGACCAAGGCGGTCAGCGCCGCCAAGGACCTGATCGGCCAGGGCTACCGCATCCTGGCCGGCTCCACGGCCTCCGGCGTCGCGCTCCAGGTGGCGCCGCTGGCCGCGCAGAACAAGGTGCTGTTCATCTCCGGCCCGGCCGCGACCGACGACATCACCGGCCTGAACAAGTACACGTTCCGGTCGGGCCGCGAGACGTATCAGGACATCGCCACGGCGGCGAGCTTCCTCGGCGACCTGACGGACAAGCACGTCACCGTGTTGGCCCAGGACGACGCCTTCGGCCAGGCGAACGTCGAGGCGGTGAAGGCCGTCCTCGGCGCGAAGGGGGCCAAGGTGGACTCGGTGCTCGCGCCGGAGAGCGCCAACGACCTGACCCCCTTCGCCACCCAGGCCAAGAACGCCAAGCCGGACCTGCTGTTCGTGGCCTGGGCCGGCACCACGGCCTCGGCGCTGTGGACCGCGCTGTCCCAGCAGGGCGTGCTGGACGCCACGACCACCGTCACCGGCCTGGACGTCCGCGCCTCCTACCCGATCTTCGCCGCGACCGGCGGCAAGGTGTCCTTCCTGGCGCACTACGTCCCCGGCGGCACCAGCAACGACGCGGCCAAGGCGATGGACGCGTACCTGACCGCGCACGGCGAGCAGTCCGACCTGTTCAGCCCGGACGGCTTCACCGCCGCGCAGATGGTGGTGCACGCCGCCGCGAGTGGCGACAGTGACGTCGACGCCATGGTGAAGAACCTGGAGGGCTGGAGCTTCGACGGCGTCAAGGGCGCCTACACGATCCGCGCCTCCGACCACGCGCTCCTGCAACCGATGTTCCAGGCCAAGCTGAGCGGCACCACCCCGACCGTGGTGAAGACGCTGGACCCGAACGACGTCGCGCCGCCGGCCAAGAGCTTCCCGGCGAGCTGATGATGGCCGACGGACTCACCTCCGGTACCGCGGTGCCCGGCGGCCATGCGCTCGGCGGCCATGCGCCCGGCGGCCATGCGCCCGGCGGCCACGCCCCCGAAGTGCTTGCCCCCGAAGTGCTTGCGCCTGAAGTGCTTGCCCTGACCGGCCTGTCCTGGTCGGTCGGCGGCTCGGCGATCCTGTCCGGCGTGGACCTCGCGGTCGGCGAGGGCGAGTTCGTCGCCGTGATCGGTCCCAACGGCGCCGGCAAGACCTCGCTGTTCAACCTGATCAGCGGCCTGACCCGGGCCACCGCCGGCCGTATCGTGCTCGACGGCGCCGACATCACCACCGAGGCGCCGCACAAGCGCGCTCGCCGTGGCGTCGGCCGGACTTTCCAGTCCTCCAGCGTGTTCCCGACTATGACCGTCGCAGAGCATGTGGCTTTGGCACAGCAGGTCGCGGCTAAGCGGCGCGGCCGCACGCTCGCCACGGATGCCCTGGAACACGTCCGACTGGCTGAGAAGTCAGAAGTCCACGCTTGCGATCTCTCCCATGGCGACAAGCGCAAGCTCGAACTCGCGATGCTCCTGGCCTCCGGCGCCGAACGCCTGTTGCTCCTGGACGAGCCGATGGCCGGCGTCGCGTCCGGCGACGTCCCCGAACTGGTCGACGTCATCCGCGCTCTGCACCAAGACGAACATCGCACAATCCTGATGGTCGAGCACCACATGGAGGTCCTGCTCGGCCTCGCCGACCGGGTCGCGGTGCTGCACCACGGCGCGCTGCTCGCGATCGACACGCCGGAGCGCGTGATGGCCGACGAGCGGGTCCAGGAGGCATACGTGGGGGACTCGCTGTGATCCTCGAACTCGACGACGTCCACGTCACCCTCGGCGGCTCGCACATCCTGCAAGGCGTCTCGTTCTCGGTGGCGCCGATCGGCGTGACCGCGCTGCTGGGCCGCAACGGCGTCGGCAAGACGACGACCGTCAAGGCGATCCTCGGCCTGGTCCGGCGTACCGGCCGCATCGACTTCGGCGGCGATCCGGTGCACCGGCTGCGCACCCACGAGATCGTGCGCCGCGGCATCGGCTACGCCCCCGAAGACCGCTGCGTCTTCGCGAAGCTGACGGTCACCGAGAACCTGGCGCTGGCCGAGCGGCGCGGCTCAGCGCACGCATACGACCTGGTCTACGAGCTCTTCCCGGAGCTGAAGGCCCGCAGCGCCCAAGCCGTCGGCACGTTGTCCGGCGGCCAGCAGCAGATGGTCGCGATCGCCCGCACGCTCCTCAACGACAACCGGCTGATCGTGGTCGACGAACCGACGAAGGGCCTGGCCCCGAAGGTGGTGACCGAAGTGGCGGAGGTGCTGGAACGGGCCGCCGAGCGCGTGCCGATGCTGCTGGTCGAGCAGAACCTGGCGCTGGTGCGCAGGCTCGCCGGCGACGGCGTGGTGCTGGCGGCGGGGCAGGTGGTGCATCGCGGGCCGGTGCGGGAGTTGCTGGCGGACGCGGCGCTGACCAGGGAACTGCTCGGCGTCGGCCAGGCGCGCGGCGAAAGCGTGACTCCGCCTACACGCCCCGCCCCATCCGGGGGATCAATCCACCCTCTTGCCATTGTCAAGGATCGTCAACCGCCAGACGAAGTGTCGCCGCCGGAGTCCACCCGATCGGACGCGCCATGAGCACCCTCGTCCTCCTCACCCTCACCGGCCTCGGCTTGGGCGCGCTCTACTTCCTCATCGCCAGCGGCCTGTCGCTCATCTTCGGCCTGATGGACGTCCTCAACTTCGCCCACGGCGCCCTCGTCACCGCCGGCGCCTACGCGGCTTGGCGCCTCACCGGGCACCTCCCGTTCGCCGTCGCGATAGCGGCCGCCATCGCCACCGGCGCGGCGCTCGCCGCCCTCATCGAAACCGTCCTCATCAGGCCCCTGTACTCCCGCCCCAAAGACCAGATCCTGGTCACGGTCGGTCTCGGCCTCGCGCTCCCGGCCCTGGTCCAGGGGATCTGGGGCGCCGACGCCCGCCAACTCCAGGCGCCCAAGCAGCTCGCCGGGACCGTCAGCCTGCTCGGCGCGAGGGTCCCCACCGACCGCTTCGTCCTCATCGCCGCCGCGATCGTCGTGCTCGCCGCGCTCAAGCTGTTCCTGTCCCGGACCCGCTACGGCCTGGTCGTCCGGGCCGGGGTCGAGGACCGCGCCATGGTCACCGCGCTCGGCATCGACGTGCGCAAGGCCTTCACCCTCGTCTTCGCGATCGGCGGCGCGCTGGCCGGGCTGGCCGGGGCGCTGGGCGGGGTCTACTTCGGCAGCGTCTCGCCGGATCAGGGCACCTCGTTGCTGGTGTTCGGGTTCGTGGTCGTGGTGATCGGCGGGATGGGGCGCACCGACGGGGTCGCGCTGGCCGCGGCGGCCGTCGGGCTGATCCAGCAGTTCACCAACTACTACGCCGCCTCCGGCCTCGGCGACTTCGCCGCGGTCGCGATCCTCGCCGTCGTGCTGCTCGCCCGCGGCAACCGGGACGGGGTCCGGCGGCTCATCCGGAGGGCCGCGTGAAGCGCCACGTCAAGAACCTGATCCCGGTCGCGGTTCTCGCGGTCCTGCTCAGCCTGCCCTACTCGACGCTGCGTATCCCCGGCGTCTTCGACGGCGCCGTCAACACCCCCGGCTCGCTGCAACTCCTCGCGCTGTGCCTGCTGTTCGCGGGCCTGGCCATCGGCTACGACCTGCTGTTCGGCCGGCTCGGCCTGATGTCGTTCGGGCACGCGCTCTACGTCGCGCTCGGCGCGTACAGCGCGGAGTTGGCGATGAAGAACCTGCACCTGCCGCTGGTGCTCGCCGCGCTGCTGGCGACGGCGATCGGCGCGGCGGTCAGCACCCTGCTCGGCGCGGTGTCGCTGAAAGGCGTCGGAAAGCTGGGCACCGAAAATCTTGGGACCGTCGGGTTCGCCATGGTCACCCTGGCGTTCGCGCAAGCCGGGTCCATCCTGGTCGGCCGCGATCCGAAGACCACCGGCGGCGAGGAGGGGCTGCCGCTGAGCACTGAGAAGGTGCCCGCGGCGTTCGTCGGCGTGGTCAACACCGTGAATCTCTACTGGCTGGCGCTGGCGTACCTGGTCCTGGTCTGCGCCGTCGTGTGGTGGCTGACCGACAGCCGGGTCGGCCGGGCCTGGCAGGCGATCCGGGACAATGAGCGGCGGGCCGAGGTGCTGGGCCTGAATCCGTTCCGCTACCAGCTCGGCGCCTTCGTGCTGGCCGGGACGCTGGGCGCGGTCGGCGGCGTGGTGCACCTGCTGGTCACCGCCGGGGCCACGCCCGAGACCACGACTACCGACTTCACCCTCGCGCTGCTGGTCATGGTGGTGCTCGGCGGGTCCGGGACGCGGTGGGGGCCGGTCCTCGGCGGCGTGCTCTACACACTGCTGGACCACCGGCTCGGCGCCGTGGCCACCTCGGATTCGGTCGCCGGGCTGCCGGCCGTGCTGCGGGTGCCGCTCTCGCAGCCGCTGGTGCTGCTCGGCGTGCTGTTCGTGCTCGTGGTCTACGCGGTGCCCGGCGGCCTGGCGGCGCTCCCGAGCCGACTCCGAGGCCGGCGTCCCCCGACCCGGCCCGGGCTACGCGGCCGAGGTCCCCGAGGACAGCGAGGCGAACAGCACCGGCTCGGCGTGGTCGAGGGCGAAGCGCACGGCGCCCATCCCGACCGCGTCGCCTCCGAGCTCTGACACCCGCACGTCCGGCGGGTACAGGCAGACCTCGCCGAGCAGGGCCCGGATCGGCTCGGTGAGGCGTTCGCCGGTCTGGGCCAGGCTGCCGCCGATCACCACCAGATCCGGGTCCAGCGGGGTCACCAGGCTGATCAGGCCCTCGGCCAGGGCCCGGGCGAACGCGTCGAAGGCCAGGGTGGCCTTGTGGTCGCCGGCGTCGGCGCGCTCCATCGCGAACAGCGCGGCCTGCAACGGGGCCCGCAGCTCGCTTGGATCGACCGCCATCGCGTAGTCCATGACGTACCCGAACGCCGCCCACCGGCCGTTCGGATGGCCGCCGAGCTCGCCGGCCGCGGCGTGCGAGCCGCGGTAGGGCACCCCGTTCAACAGCAGACCCAGGCCGATACGCCGGCCGGTGTGCAGGTAGAGCACGTTGTCGTGGTCGGACGCGGCGCCGCGCCAGTGCTCGGCCAGGACCGCCAGCCGCATGTCGTTCTCGACGACGACCGGGACCGGCAGCCGCGCGGCCAGCTCGTGCTGCAACTCCACCCCCGACCAGTCGGTCAGCGCCACGCTCTTCAGCACCCGGCCTTCGTTGTCGATCACGCCGGTGGTGCCGACACCGACCGTGGCCAGCCGGCTCAGCGGCACGTCGGCCGCCCCGGCGGCCCGCTCCAGCACCCGCTGTACGGCCGTCAGGCGCTGGCCGGCCGGCAACTCCGGGCTCAGATGCTCCACGGCCCGGCCCACCACGTCGCCGTCCAGGTCGGCGACCATCGCGGTGACCCCGGACCCGCCGATCGCGACCCCCGCGACGTGCGCCGCCGCCGCGCGGAAGGTGTAGCGCCGGGCCGGCCGGCCGCGCTGGCCGTCGGCCACCGCCTCGGCCTCCACCACCCAGCCGTGGCGCAGCAGCGAGTCCATGATGACCTCGGTGGTGGCCCGGGACAGCTGCGCGGTCCGGGCGACCTCCGCCAGGGTCGGGGTCCCGGTCTCGCGCAGCGCGCGCAGCACCGCCACCTCGTTCAGGCTCCGCAGAAAGCTGCCGTCGCCGCTGGTCCGTCGCATGGCGGCCATCTTAGGCACGCGGACCCGGATCGCGCGCCTAATTAAAACGACCGCTGGCATAAAGATGACCGATTCATCCTGGTTCCAGATCACGGCCCGGTCTCGGAACGGGTACTTTTTCGCGTCTCGTGCGCGAGCGTGCTCGATTAATACTGGTCTCAAGCAAAAACGGCGGCTAGTGTCCCGGGTCACGGGAGGCCCCGCCTCCCGACCCTCACCCTTATCAGCCCTCTGACAGGCAGCGATGCCGTTCACGGCTTACGAAAACGTTGGGAGACGCGGATGTTCCGAAAGGCGTTGGTGCTGGCCGGCGTCGGGGCTCTGGCCCTGGCCGCGACCGGCTGTTCCTCCTCGAAATCCGCCTCTTCCGGACAGGCCGACTCCGGTCCGGTCACCCTCACCTACGGCATCTGGGACGCGAAGCAGAAGCCGGCGATGCAGGCGATCGCCGACGCCTTCCACACCGCGCACCCGAACATCACCATCAACATCCAGCTGACGCCGAACGCCGACTACTGGACCAAGCTGCAGACCGCGGCCGCCTCCGGCACCGCCCCGGACGTGTTCTGGATGAATACCCCGCGCGTCGGCCTGTACGCCGGCCAGCACCAGCTGCTGTCGCTGTCGGACAAGCCCGGTTTCGACAACTCCCCGTTCCCGAAGGCCCTGAACGACAGCTACACCCTGGACGGCAAGCAGTACGGCATGCCGAAGGACTTCGACACCGTCGGGCTCTGGTTCAACAAGAAGCTCTTCGACGCCGCCGGGGTGAAGTACCCGACCGCCAGCTGGACCTGGCAGGACGTGATCAGCGCGGCGCAGAAGCTGAACGACCCGAGCAAGGGTGTGTGGGGTATCGCCTCGCCGGACTGGACGCAGGAGAACCTGTTCAACACCATGCTCCAGGCCGGCGGCCAGGCCATCACCCCGGACCACAAGAAGTCCGGGTTCGACGACCCGAAGAGCCTGGCCGGGCTGCAGTACGCGCTGGACTTCATCACCAAGTACCACGTCTCGCCGACCGCGCAGCAGATGACCGACACCCAGCCGGACCAGCTGTTCGCCTCCGGCAAGGTGGCGATGTTCGCCGACGGCGACTACGACATGCCCGAGTACAAGGCGGCGGCCGGCCTGGACGCCGACGTCGCGCCGCTGCCGGCCGGCCCGGACGGCAAGAAGGCGACGGTCATCAACGGTCTGGCGAACGTCATCTACGCCAAGACCAAGCATCCGCAGGCGGCCTGGGAGTTCGTGCAGTACCTCGGGTCCAAGGAGGCCAACGAGATCCAGGCCAAGACCGGCACCGTGATCCCGGCCTACAACGGCCTGTCCGCGACCTGGGTGGCCTCGACCCCGCAGTACCACCTGCAGTCCTTCATCGATCAGTTGGACGTCGCGGTGCCCTACCCGGTGTCGAAGAACACCGCGGCCTGGACCACGCCGATGCAGACCACCCTGGACCAGATCTGGGGCGGCCAGCTCGATCTGACCACCGGCGCCAAGCAGATCGCCGCTCAGATGAACGCCGAACTGGCCAAGGAGTAGCGGGTGTCAGCCACCGAATCCAGTCCCGTCGCCGCCGGCCGGGCGGCGCCGGGGCCCCGCCCCGGCCCGGAGCGCGGGCCGGGGAGCCCGGGGACCCGGCCGGTCGCCGGCCGCCGCCCGCGCTTCTCCAAGGCGCACATGAAGGAATGGGCCTGGGGCTACGCGATGATCGCGCCCCTGTTCGTCGGCCTCTTCCTGTTCTACCTGTGGCCGATCGTGCAGTCCGCCTACTTCAGCTTCACCTCGTGGGGCGCCTTCGGCGGCCAGCAGTGGGTCGGTTTCCAGAACTACAGCTCGTTCCTGTCCGACCCACAGCTGCCGCGCGCCGCCTGGAACACGGTCAAGTACGCGCTGATCATCCTGGCCGGCATCCCGGTCTCGATCGTCTTCGCCGCGCTGATGAACCAGGTCAGCGGCAAGTACGCGAGCCTGTACCGGGTGCTGTACTTCCTGCCGGTGGTCAGCATGCCGGCCGCGGTCGCGATGGTCTGGCGCTGGCTCTACAACGGCGACTACGGCCTGATCAACTACCTGCTGTCGCTGATCGGGATCCACGGTCCGCACTGGGTGTCCGACGACCGGTACACGATCTGGGCGATGGGCCTGGTGGGCATCTGGAGCTCGCTGGGCTACAACATGATCATCTTCGCCGCCGGGCTGAAGAACATCCCGCGCCAGTACTACGAGGCCTCCTCGCTGGACGGCGCCGGCCGGGTCCGGCAGTTCTTCTCGATCACACTGCCGCTGCTGAGCCCCAGCATCTTCTTCGTCTCGGTGCTGTCGGTGATCGGCGGTCTGCAGATGTTCGACATGGTCCTGATGATGCTCGGCAAGACCAACCCGGCGCTGGCCGGCAGCAAGACGATCGCGTACCTCTTCTATGAGGACGCCTTCGTCACCGGTAACCAGGGCCTGGCCGCGGCCATCGCGGTGGTGCTCACCCTGGTGCTGCTGGCCCTGACCGCGATCCAGTTCCGGCTGCAGAAGAGGTGGGTCCACTATGCCTAGCAGGCAGCGGCTGTGGCCGATCCACGTGATCCTGGCCGTCGGCGCGGCGGCGATGGTGGCGCCCTTCCTGTGGCAGCTCATCACCTCGTTGCAGACCACCGGGGAGACCACCAGCGTCCCGCCGCACTTCCTGCCCTCATGGCAGTGGTCGAACTACAGCCAGGTCTTCCACGACACCAAGTTCGCCCAGCAGTTCATGAACTCGGTGTCGCAGACCGTCATCAGGGTCCTGGCCCAGGTGCTGTTCTGCTCGATGGCCGCCTACGCCTTCGCGCGGCTGCGTTTCCCGGGCCGCAACGCCCTGTTCCTGCTCATGCTCGCGGTCCTGATGGTGCCCAGCCAGGTCTACCTGCTGCCGCAGTACCAGCTGGTGCAGAACATGGGCCTGCTCAATACCCTGGCCGGCGTGGTCCTGCCCGGACTGTTCAGCGCCTTCGGCACGTTCATGCTGCGGCAGTTCTTCATGTCGCTGCCGGACGAGGTCGAGGAGGCGGCGCGGCTGGACGGCGCCGGCACCTTCCGGATCTTCTGGTCCGTGATGCTGCCGTTGGCCAAGCCCGGGCTGATCTCGATGGGCGTGCTCACGGTGCTGTGGTCGTGGAACGACCTGCTGTGGCCGCTGGTCGTGGTGAACGACGACTCCAAGATGCCGCTCACCGTGGGGCTCTCCACGCTCCAGGGCGAACACCTCACCGAGTACCCGCTGCTGATGGCCGGCTCGCTGCTGGCCAGCCTGCCGATGATCCTGGTCTTCCTGGCCGCGCAGCGCCGCATCACCGAGGGCATCGCCCTCACCGGTACCAAGTAAGCCCTCGAAGCAAGCCCGGGAAAGTCTTCGGGCGAGTTCTTCCCCTCAGAAAGGCAAGTTCTGCTGTGAGCAACCTGCGCCTCGGTGTGATCGGCCTGGGCCTGCGCACCTCCCTGGCCGTCGCCGCGCACCAGCCGGACCGCGGTTTCGAGGTCGCCGTGCTGTGCGACACCGATCCGGCGGCCCTGGCCAAGGCGGTGGAGCGGGTCGGCGTGACCGACACCGAAAGCGACTACCGCAAGCTGCTGAGCCGCTCCGACGTCGACGCCGTGGTCATCATGACCCCGGACGACACCCACGAGGCGATAGCCGTCGAGTGCCTGCACGCCGGCAAGGCGGTCTACCTCGAGAAGCCGATGGCCATCACCATCGAGAGTTCGGACCGGATCCTGCGGGCCGCCTACGAGACCGGGACCCGGCTCTACGTCGGCCACAACATGCGGCACATGGGCGTGGTGCGCACGATGCGCGACGTCATAGCCCGCGGCGACATCGGCGAGCCGAAGACCGTGTGGGTCCGGCACTTCGTGTCCTACGGCGGCGACTACTACTTCAAGGACTGGCACGCCGAGCGCGACCGCACCACCGGCCTGCTGCTGCAGAAGGCGGCGCACGACCTGGACATCGTGCACTGGCTGGCCGGCGGGTACACCAAGCGGGTCAGCGCGTTCGGCGACCTGATGGTCTACGGCGACCTGCCGCGGCGCGAGGAGGGGACACCCCGGCCGCAGGGCTGGCTCAAGGAGTTCGACTGGCCGCCGACGGCCCGCCACGACCTCAACCACAAGATCGAGGTCGAGGACGTCTCGGTGATGAACATGACGCTGGACAACGGCGTCATCGCCGCCTACCAGCAGTGCCACTTCGCGCCGGACTACTTCCGGAACTACACGGTGATCGGCACCGAGGGCCGGCTGGAGAACTTCGGCGACTCGCCCGGCGACGTGGTGAAGGTCTGGAACACCGGGCCGACCGGCTACCGCGGCGACGCCGACATCGCCTACAAGGTCCCGGAGGCCTCGGGCAGCCACGGCGGCTCGGACGGCGCGATCATGGCCGAGTTCGCCCGCTTCGTCCGCGACGGCGGCGCCACCGACACCTCGCCGGTCGCGGCGCGGATGAGTGTGGCCGCCGGCTACATGGCCACGCTCTCGCTGCGCGACGGCGGCACCCCGCTGGAGATCCCGCCGCTGGATCCTGAGCTGGCCGAGTACTTCGACCGGGGGCAGGTGCGCTGAGGGCGTCCGCACCGGGTACGGGTTCGGACCCGGCCCGGCCTCCGATCGAGATCGGGGCGTCTGCCTACCGCAGCGCCCTGACCGCCTCGGCGACCGCGGCGATCCCGCGGTCGCCGAGCAAGATCGAATAATGGTTGGTGCCGGGGACGAAGCGCACGTCCACCCCGGCGTCGGCGAGCTTGGCCGCCGCCACGGCCTCGGGGGAGTAGAGCCCGACGGGCTCGTTCAGCAGCCCCCGCTCGGCGTGCAGGAAGACCGCGGGCATCGGCAGCCGGTGGATCGCCCCGACCACGTCAGGGTTCTGCAACTCGTCCGCGGCATCGTCCCGGATCGCGTCCAGGACGCAGGAGGACCGCAGCTCCGGCTCGGTGCCGATGATGTCGCGCTCCTGATACGCCTCGACCGCCGGCGAGTACACGTCCACCAGCGAGGGGTGGTTCCGCCAGGGCGCCAGGAACTCCTCCCGGCTGGCGAAGACCGTCCGCAGCTTGGCCATCGCCGGGCCGAGCACGGCGTCCAGCAGCTGGTCCAGGTCGGTGCCCTCGGGCAGCTGGAAGCCCAGGCCGCCGTCGACCAGCACCGCACCGCCGAACCGCTCCGGATGCCGCACCGCGGCTGCCGCGACCACCCAGCCGCCCATCGAGTGGCCCAGCAGCGTGGCCCGCTCCACCCCGAGGTGGTCCAGGGTGCGGACCAGGTCGTCGGCGTGCGCGGCCATCGAGTACGGGCCGCCGACCTCGCGGGAGCGCCCGCGGCCGCGCAGGTCCGGGGCGATGAAGTCGGTCTCCGGCAGTGCCTCGGCCAGCGGCGCCCAGGCCAGTCCGTTGGCGGTGATGCCGTGCGCGGCGATCACGGGCGGTGCCTGAACCGCTGCTTCGGGTGCCGGCCAACGGGTCACCGCGTACGAACCCGCACCTGTCGGGAACTGGATCTCCACGCTCTGTCGCATCCCGCCAGGCTTTCGGTTGTCGATCGGCTTGGCAATAGGGCGCGGTGCCATATCCAGCCCGTCGGGTATGGGGCCGCGTTGAATAACGGATCTGGTGGTAGCGAAGAGGTGTTACACTTGCGATGAAGCAAAACGGCGCGGGGTGGAGCAGCTCGGTAGCTCGCTGGGCTCATAACCCAGAGGTCGCAGGTTCAAATCCTGTCCCCGCTACTAAACGAGGCCCCTCAGGATCTGAGGGGCCTCGCGTTCTTTATGCGGGAGCCGAGATGGTGCGCGAACCAGAAGCCGACATGAGCGTGGTCACCGCCCTCGTCCGCTCGGCATTCCTGGTCGACGCCACCTACGAGCACGTGGCCCGCAAGCACCAGCTCACCTCCCAGCAGGGCCAGCTGCTCTGTGTCCTGATGGGCAAGCCCGAAGAGGGCTTCGGGATGGGCGAGCTGGTCCGCATCCTCGGCCTGGCCAAGTCCAGCCTCACCGGCCTGGTGGACCGCTCGCTGCGCCGCGGCCTGGTCCGGCGGGAAGCCGACAGCACGGACGGCCGCGCGGTCCGCGTGTTCCTCACCCCGGAAGGCGACAAGCTCGCCGAGGAGTTCTACAACGAGACCGTCGCCCAGGTCGCCGAGCTGCCGGCCATGCTCTCCGAGCAGGAACAGGCGCAGCTGGCCGAACTGCTCGGGCGGCTGGTATTCGGGAATCAGGTGCCTGTCGTGTTCGGGGACGATCACCCGTGCCTGAAGGCCGGCGAGGACTGTCCCGACGCCGCACAGGACTGAGCCCGGCCGGGACGACCTCGGCCGGGCCTTTTGCGCTGAGCCCTTTGCGCTGAGCCCTTCGTACTGAGTCCTTCGCGCTGAGCGTTTCGCGCTGGGCCTCAGATGTTGAACAGCTCCTGGAAGTGCCCGAGCATCATCTCCGCGCCCTTCATCTGGATCACGGTCTCCTTCGGCACCTGGAACGCCGCCCCTTCGTCGTTCGGGAACTGCCCGACCCCGCCGGCCGGCCCCAGCGGCACCAGCCCCACCTTGATGGGCAGCGGTGTGTGCGCCGCCGCCGGTTCCTCGCCCTTGGCGTGCGCGAGGATGTTCGCCGCCACCACCTCGGCGTGCCGCAGCGCCCAGCCGGCCATCTTCGTCTCCGGCACGTCGGTGATGTCGCCGAGGGCGTAGACGGTGTCGTGGCCTTCGACGGTCAGCCGTTCGGTGACCTTCACCTGGCCCCGCTCGTTGCGCGGGACCGCGCCGTCCAGGAAGTCGGTGTGGATGCGGGAGCCGTAGGCGCGGAACCAGATGTCTGCGGTCAGCTGGTCACCGGCTTGGTCGGTCACGGTGAACTCCCCGGAGATGCCCGGCGCCGGGGCCGGGTCGGCGGTCAGGCCCGCGCCGAGCCGCAGCTCGATCCCCAGCTTGTCGAGCTGCCCGCGCAGGTCCGCGACCAGTCCGGGGAGGAAGCCGGGCAGCAGCTCGGCGGCCGGGTCGACGATCGTCACCCGCTTGTCCGGCCAGGTCGTGGCGATCTCGCCGGCCAGCTCCAGACCGACCGGCCCGGCGCCGAGGATCAGGACCCGGTGGGAACCGGCGAGTTCCTGGTGCGCGGCGCGGAGCGCGTCCAGGGCGTCCTCGGTGACATCGGTGTGCATCTTCGCCGGGAACGCGTAGGACGAGCCCGAGGCCAGCACCACGTAGTCGGCGTCCACCCGGTCGCCCGAGGCGAGCGTCACGCCCCGCGCGTCCACGCCGACCGCGCGGTCGCGGACCACGGTGCCGTTCTTCATCAGCGTCCCGTAGGGGAAGAAGATGTTCTCGGCCCAGTCCGGGCGGACCAGCGCGCGCAACGCGGCGGCGCTGTGCACGAAGGCGTCCTTCGGGTCGATCAGGACCACGTCGAGGTCCGGGTCCAGGGTCTTGGCGAGCTTCGCCCCGCCGTAGCCACCGCCGACGATCGCAACCTTCTTACGCATGGGAGCCGTCCCCTCGCGGCGGGTCCGGGCCGCCGCCACAGTCGTTCGCAACACGAACGGATTCGTTCGCGTTGCGAACCGTAGCCGGTCCGCGGGTCGTTCGCAATGCGAACCAAGTGTCTGGCCAGGGGTGAATTCCGTACGCTAAGAGCAGGCCGGTAGCGGAGCGGTGGGGCTAACCCCACCGTCGGACACCTGTTGGCTCCGTGGCGATGCCCGCGTCGCGGCTGGCAGCCTTAGTCACGTCGATCGACAACCGACCAGCTCCGCTGAAAGCCATCTGAGGGGAAGATCATGACAACGGCAGCACAGGCCGCGGTCACCTACCGCACCGTCGGCACCGCCGCCCGCGCCCAGGCCGTGACCAAGCGCTACGGCCAGGGCGAGACCGCCGTCACCGCGCTGGACCAGGTCGACGTCGACATCGAGCGGGGCCGGTTCACCGCGATCATGGGGCCGTCCGGCTCCGGCAAGTCCACGCTGATGCACTGCCTGGCCGGCCTGGACTCGGTCAGCTCCGGCAAGATCTGGATCTACGGCCGGGACGGCGTGGCCAGCGAGCTGACCTCGATGAAGGACAAGCAGCTGACCAACCTGCGCCGGGACCGGATCGGGTTCATCTTCCAGGCGTTCAACCTGCTGCCCACGCTGAACGCGGTGGAGAACATCACGCTGCCGATGGACATCGCCGGCCGCAAGCCGAACAAGGCCTGGCTGGACCGGGTGATCGGCACCGTCGGGCTCGCCGACCGGCTCAAGCACCGGCCCAGTGAGCTCTCCGGCGGCCAGCAGCAGCGGGTCGCCGTGGCCCGGGCGCTGGCCGGCCAGCCGGAGATCATCTTCGGCGACGAGCCCACCGGCAACCTGGACTCCCGCAGCGGCGCCGAGGTGCTCGGCTTCCTGCGCCGCTCGGTCGACGAGCTGGGCCAGACCTTCGTCATGGTCACCCACGACCCCTCCGCGGCCGCTTACGCCGACCGCGTGCTGTTCCTGGCCGACGGCCGGATCGTGGACGACATGACCGCGCCGAGCGCCGACAAGGTCCTGGACCGGATGCGGCAGTTCGACTTGCACGGCCACAACCCCGGCCCCAGCTCCTACGGCCACGACGCGCGCGGCGGCGACGCCGCTGCCCAGCGCTGACGCGGGCGGAGGGGGAATCCATCATGTGGAAGGCATCTCGCCGCAACTTCTTCGCGCACAAGGGCCGGCTCTCACTGTCCTTGATCGCCGTCGTGCTGAGCGTGGCGTTCGTCACCGGCACCCTGATGTTCACCTCGACCATCACCACCACCTTCAACCGGCTGTTCGCCACCACCGCCTCGGACGTCGCGGTGTCGGCCAAGGCGGACAAGGACGCGCCGCCCGGAGCCCCGGAGCAGACGGTCCCGGCGTCCCTGCTGGGGACCATCAAGGCGATGCCCGGCGTGCAGGCCGTCTACGGTGACATCAGCACCGACCGGCTGGCCGTGGTCGGCCCGGACAACAAGTCGATCTCCAACTCGGCCGGCGGCCCGACCATCGGCGCCAACTGGTACCCCACGCCGCACCCGGCGGTGGACCTGACCTCCGGCCGGGCTCCGTCCGGCCCCGGCGACGTGGTGGTCGACGCCGACACCGCGGCCAAGAAGCACCTGACGCTCGGCTCGCCGCTGCGCATCGTGACCGGCAGCGACGCCGGCAGCTTCCAGGCGACGGTCAGCGGTATCGCGACCTTCCGGACCACCAACCCCGGCGAGTCGCTGTTCTACTTCGACACGAACACCGCGCAGACCAAGCTGCTGGGCCAGGCCGGCGTCTACACCGGTGTGAACCTGGACGCCAAGCCCGGGACCTCCGACGACACGCTCAAGGCCGAGGTGACCGGCAAGCTCGGTCCCGGCTACGACGTGAAGACCCGGGCCGAGCAGGAGGCCGACGGCCGCAACAGCGTGGGCTTCATCGGCTTCATGAAGTACGTGATGCTCGGCTTCGCCGGGATCTCGCTGATGGTCGGCGCGTTCCTGATCGTCAACACCTTCCAGATGCTCGTCGCGCAGCGCACCCGGGAGTTGGGCCTGCTGCGGGCGCTGGGCGCCAGCCGCCGACAGGTCAACCGCTCGGTCCGGTTCGAGGCGCTGATGCTCGGCGTCATCGGCGCCACCCTGGGCATCGCCGCCGGAGCCGGGATGGCCTACGGCCTGATCGCGGTGATGAACGGCGTCGGGATGAACCTTCAGACCTCGGACATGTCGGTGACGGTGTCCTCGGTGATCGCCGGCTACGCGGTCGGGGTGTTGGTCACCCTGCTGGCGGCCTGGGTCCCGGCCCGGCGCGCGGCCAGGATCACCCCGATGGCGGCGCTGCGCGACGCCGGGACGCCGGGGGACCGGCGGTCCTCCCGGATCCGCAACGGCATCGGCCTGGTGATCGGCGGCGGCGGCGCCGCGGCGCTGATCGGCGGCGCGGCCAGCGGTGCCACCGCGACCGGCGGGCTGCTGCTGGGCCTGGGCGTGCTGGTCACCCTGGTCGGCGCGATCCTGCTCGGTCCGCTGCTGGCCGGTGTGGTGATCCGGGTGCTCGGCGTCTGGATGCCGGCCGCCTTCGGCTCGGTCGGCACCATGGCGCAGCGCAACGCCCTGCGTAACCCGCGCCGCACCGGCGCCACCGCCGCGGCCCTGATGATCGGGCTGTCGCTGGTGTCCGGGATGGCCGTGGTCGGCTCCTCGCTGGTGACCTCGGCCAGCGCCGAGATGGACCGCAGCGTCGGCGCGGACTACATCATCACCACCAACGGCGGCCTGGTGATCACTCCCGAGGCGCTGGCCCAGGCCCAGGCCACACCGGGACTGGCGCACGTCACGGAGAACAAGTTCTTGAACGCGAACGTCTCCGGCACGTCTGGCGACGGCAAAATCGAGTTCGCGGCCGCCTCGCCGACCATGACCCAGGACTTCGACGCCGGGACCACCGCCGGTTCGATGGCCGACGTGTTCAGCAAGGAAGGCATCGCGATCCCGCAGACCGAGGCCAAGTCCCGGAACGCGGCCATCGGCTCGGTCCTGACCGTGGCCTTCCACGGCGGCACCCCGGTCAAGCTGCCGGTCCTGGCCATCATCAGCGACAAGACGGTGTTCAACCACGGTGACGGCTACGTCTCGCTGGCCACCCTGGGCAAGTCGGTGCCGGCCGCGGCGCAGCCGCAGGACACCATGCTCTTCGCCAAGGCCGACAAGGGCCAGCAGAACCAGGCCTACGCCGCGCTCAAGGACCGGCTCGCCCCCTTCCCGCAGGTGACGGTGAAGAGCCAGACCGACTACAAGAAGCTGATCCAGGACCAGGTCGGCGGCGTGCTGAACATGGTCTACGGGCTGCTCGGCCTGGCGATCGTGGTCGCCATCCTCGGCGTGGTCAACACCCTGGCCCTGTCGGTGGTGGAGCGCACCCGGGAGATCGGCCTGATCCGGGCGATCGGCATGGGCCGCCGCAAGACCCGCCGGATGATCCGGCTGGAGTCGGTGGTGATAGCGCTGTTCGGCGCGGCCCTGGGCGTCGGTCTGGGTCTGGCCTGGGGCGTGGCCGCCCAGCGGGTCCTGTCCGGGATCGGTATCAGCACCCTGGCGATCCCGGTCACCACCATCGTGGCGGTGTTCATCGGGGCCGCGGTGGTCGGCCTGCTGGCCGCCTTGGCCCCGTCCTTCCGGGCCTCGCGGATGAACGTGCTGCGGGCGATCGCGGCCGACGGCTGACGCCTCGCGCCGCTCGCAGCCGGGGGGATAC
>NZ_JAAFYZ010000060.1 GCF_018274385.1 Catenulispora pinistramenti
TCGTATGGCGCGAACTTGACCCCCGGCCACCGGCACTGTAGGCGAAGCCCTGCCGACGCGACCGAGGGGAACGAACCGAAAACCAGCCGGAGAAATACAAAACGCAGGGAACGAGGACACCGGTTGGATGGTGCGGCTGCCGGTGAGGGCGTGGTGGCGGGTCGGTGGTCAGTTAGTCGAGAACACGCCCGGGTGCAGTGCAGCGCGATATGGGGCATGTGCCACAACAGCCAACCGCCAGCTGCTGATATCCCTGGTAGACCTCAATGTCCGCAGCATCGGCCTTGGCGGCGAGGTCAATCCGCTGTCGGCCGGTGTCCATCTCGGCAGTCGGGCCGGTCCGCACCCGCCAGCCCAGAATGCGCACCTTCGGGACTGTCGCGCTGCCAGCTCCAGACCGGCGGCCGAACTCGCCGAGCCGCCGGTACCGAACCACTGGGCCTTGCCATTCTTCCGGTCGGTTTTCGGTTCGTTCCCCTCGGTCGCGTCGGCAGGGCTTCGCCTACAGTGCCGGTGGCCGGGGGTCAAGTTCGCGCTGCGCGAAACCGCCGCCTACCTGCATGTCCGCCGCGCGCGGACTTTACCCCCGGACACCGGTGCTGTACCCCCCGGGCTGACGACGCGACCGAGGGGAACGGACCGCAACCACCCCAGGGACCGCCGCCGCTGAGACTGATCCGGCCACCCTAGGGAACCGCGCTAGTTTCCCTGAGGTTGCCGAGGCCCGCCGGAGGCCCGGCCGTTCATCACAGCCCTTGACCTTGACCTTGACCTTCAGCCTTTGATCTTCATCTCTTGATCTTGCCTGTGCCGTTGATCTTGCTCTTGCTCTTGATCTGGCCCTTTGCCCTTGCTCCAACCTGCCGGAGTTGAAGAGGCCTGAGGTGAGGCGGGGTTGTGAACGCGGGAACCGGCAGCCGACAAACACACCCGCCGACCCGAACCCCGAACCGGCACAACCATGACCGAAGGCCGTAAAAAGCTTTGAAACCCACAACCCAACAGCAACCCGGCCCACAAACCCCAACCTCCAGAAGAGGATCCGAGCCCTGAACAGCCCACAGCCAGGACCCACCCCACGCAACCGCCGCCACGGTCACGCAACGAAGAAATCTCAGTGCGGCCAGAACGACAGCACCCGCTCGCCGCGGCAGGCAAAGAGAACTGTGCGGCACCGGCACCAACCAAGCTGGCTACTCTGCGGTCTTCGTACTCCTACTGCTGCCAGCCCTTCTCACGGTCGTGCTTGCCGCCCGCTCACAAGCCGTGCCAGCCATCCCCACCCCAACCGTCGGCGAACAACCCCACCCGAGCAGGCCTACTGTTCCGGCAGAAGGGTGACAGCCGCCTCGACGAACTCCGCGACCAGTCCGCCGGTCTGGCCGATAGGCCAAGCCGCGGCCACCCGGTTGGGGCCGAGATCCTCGACCGGGATCACCTCGATGCCCGGCCTGGTGTAGAAGTTCGCGGTGGAGGCCGGGATCACGGCGATCCCCTGTCCGCCGGCGACGAGTTCGAGCTTCTCCTCGACGCTGTGGATCGCCGGTACCGGGCGGCGGTCGCCTGTTCGCAGCTCCACCGCGATGTCACGCCATTCGGGGACCGCGTCAGGGTCCTGCAGGAGGTGATCGGCCGCCAGGTCGGCGACGCGCACGGCTTCCTTGCCCGCGAGGCGGTGCGCCGAGGCCACCACGACCACCCGCGGCTCGGTGAACAGCGGCCTGATCTCCAGGCCCGCCGGGTCGATCGGCAGCCGCACGATGCCGACCTGCGCGCGGGCGTCGTGGAGCACCGCCACCTGGTCGTGCCAGCCGGTGCGCAGCATCCGCACGTCCAGCCCGGGATGGCGCTCGCGGAGCAGGCGGACGACCGGGGTCACCGTGATCCCCGGCATGAAGCCGATCGTGAAGCGGGTGAGGCCCTCGCCGGCCGCGCGCACCCGGCGCAGCAGCGCGTCCGCACCGGCCAGCAGCGGCTTGGCCTCCTGGACCAGCTGTTCGCCGGCCGGTGTCAGCTCGGTGTGGCGGCGGTCCCGCATGAACAGCTCCGCGCCCAGTTCGCCTTCCAGCGCCCGGATCTGACGGGAGAGCGCGGGCTGGGCGATGTGCAGGCGCTCCGCGGCGCGTCCGAAGTGGAGTTCCTCGGCCACCGCGAGGAAGTAGCGGAGCTTGCGCAGGTCGACGTCCATGCGGTTCCTTCGGATGTCAGATCCGCTCGAAGGTCTCGAGCGGATCGTCGTGCGTCGGTGCCCAGCCCAGCTCCCGGCGGGCCTTGGCCGAGGTCAGGCGCTGGTCCAGCGCGAACGCGTCCGCGATGGGCCCCATCTGGGCGCGGGCCTGTTCCATTGTGATCGACGCCGTCTTGCCCGCAAGCCCGGCGCCGCGCGCCGCCGCCTCGGCGACTTCCTTCGTCGTCGGGTGGCTCTCGCCGACCCCGATATAGACCGATCCCGCCTTCGCCGAGAGCGCGGCGGCATACAGCGTCGCTATGTCGTCGATGTGCACCAGCGCCCAGCGGTTGGCGCCGTCACCGATATACGGAACGGCACCATTCAGTTTACCCGGCGTGATGAAGAAGTGGTCGATCAGCCGGTTGTCGCCTCCATAGAGCAGCCCCGGTTGCACGATGACCGGACGGCCGCCGTCAGCGGCACGCGCCAAGACCTGGCCTTCGACCGACTCGCGCCAGGCCACCACGCTCGGCGGGTTCCACGACGCGGTCTCGTCCTGCACGCCGTGGGTGTCGCCGTAGACCCAGCTGCCACCGGTGTGTACGTAGGTTCCGGCTCCGACGCCGTCCTGCATGGCCGTGGCCGCGGCGAGATCCGTCTGCGCAGAGTCGGCCTGCGCGAGGTGGATCACCGCTTCGGCACGTACGGCCGCATGATTGAGCACGTCCAGGTCGGTCAGCCCGCCGCGCACCGCGACCGCTCCCGCTGCCGTCACGGCCTGTGCCGAGCCCTCGCTGCGGGCCAGCGCCTCCACGACGTGACCGCGGCGCACCAGCTCGGCGATCGTGGCCCGGCCGATGTAGCCGGATCCACCCGTCAGGAAAATCCTCATGTCTCATCCCTCGTCGTTCTTCAGGTTCGTCTCCACCCTGCGGCCTGATCGACGCCGACGTCCAAGACCTGTATCACGCTCTGTGATGCCCGTAAGGCATCACGCCGCGCAGATGCCGCGCGCGTCACGTAGATGCCGCGCAGATACCCGGACGGCATCACAGGACGCGCGACAGGTCTTGGACAGCACGAGGTCGGGAGATCGACAGTGGATGTGTCGCCGCGACAGCGGCCCGAGAGGAATCTCGAACACTTCTCCTGAAGGTGTAACGATGGCTCACATCCTGATCACCGGATCCTCCGACGGGCTCGGCCTGATGGCCGGTCGACTGCTGGTCGGCCAGGGCCACGCGGTCACTCTGCACGCCCGCAACGACCAGCGGGCCGCGCACGCCCGCGCCGCTGTGCCCGACGCCGAGAACGTGCTGGTGGGCGATCTGGGATCGCTGGACGGCATCCGATCGCTCGCCGCCGCGGCCAACGCGGCGGGCCGGTTCGACGCCGTCATCCACAACGCGGGCATCGGCTTTCGCGAGCCGCGCCGCGTCCAGACCGTCGACGGCCTGTCCCAGCTGTTCACGATCAACGTCCTCGCGCCCTACCTGCTGACCGCGCTGATGACGCGGCCCGGCCGACTGGTCTACCTCAGCTCGGGCCTGGCCCGCAGCGGGGATCCGGACCTGTCCGATCCGCAGTGGACCGACCGCCGCTGGAGCGGCACGCAGGCTTACAGCGACAGCAAGCTGTTCGATGTCCTGCTCGCCTTCGGGGTCGCGCGCCGATGGCCGGACGTGCTGTCGAACTCCGTGGAACCCGGGTGGGTCGCGACGAGGATGGGCGGGCCCGGCGCGCCGGACGACCTGGATCAGGGCCCTGTGACTCAAGCCTGGCTCGCCGTCAGCGACGACCCGGCCGCGATGGTCACCGGCCGGCACTTCTACCACCGGCAAGAGCGCTTCGTCTCCGCCGAGGCGCAGGACGCGACGCTTCAAGACGCGCTGCTCGACTACTGCGCTGAGCTCACCGGCACAGCGATTTGAAATGACGGTCTGAAATGACGGTCTGAAATGACGATCCGAGAGGAAGAGCCCGCCATGCCCAACGAGATCCTGATCACCGGCGGCTATGTGGTGACGTTCGACGACGCACTCGGCGACGTCCCCGGCGGCGACGTGCGCGTGCTCGACGGCGTCACCCCGCAGATGACCGGATACGGCTACGGCCCCGCCGTCCTGACCGGGATCTCCCTCAAACACACCCCGGCCGACATCTACGCCGGCACCCTGTGGGGAGCGTTGCAGGCACTGGACGCCGGCATCACCACGATCGGCGACTGGGCCCACGCGCTCCAGTCGGCCGACCACGCCGACGCCGATCTGCGCGGCCTGCGCGAATCCGGGATCCGCGGCGTCTTCTTCTACGGCGGCCCCGGCCCGGCCAGCACCGATCCCAACCCGCCGCACCCGCTCGACGCCCGGCGCATGCGCGACGAGCAGTTCCCCGCCGACAGCGACACCGGAGGACCCGGCGGGCACCGAGCACACGGAGAACCCGGAACACACGCAGGACCGGGAGCACACGCAGGACCGGGAAAGCACGGAAGACTTCGCATGGGCATGGCACTGCGCGGGCCCTGCTTCACGATGGTGCACGAGGTCGCCCTGCACCAGCGGGACATGCTGCGGCTGGCCACGCTCAGCGGGGCCGAGGTACTCGGCCTGGCCGACCAGACCGGTTCCCTCACCCCCGGCAAGCAGGCCGACATCGCCGTCGTCGACCTGCGCTCGCCGCACCTGGACGGCTTCGGCGATCCGGTCGCGATGCTCGGACTCGGCGCCGGCCCGGCCGACGTCGAGACGGTCCTGGTCGGCGGAGAGTTCGCCAAACGCGACGGCGTCCTGGCCGGGCCGCACGCGACCGAGGCACGAGCCCTCATGCACGAGACACAAGACCGGCTGCGCGCCACGATCGGCTGAAGACCGGTGTCAGTCCGGCTTCGAGACCTGGTAGTGGTCGAGGAACCAGCCTTCTGACTCCCTCTTGGCCAGAACGCTGATATACACCGGGAGCGTCGGACGGTCGGTGAACGCGAAGGACACGCGAAGGTATCCGAGCACCAGAGCATCGGCGAGGCGCCGGGTGTGGAGGATCTGGTAGTCGGCCGTCATGCCGAGGGGCTGCGATGCGTAGTACTCGGCGACGCCGGGCCGCCCGACGCTGTATGGGTGCAGGCCCTGGAACAGCGCCTCCTCGGTGAAGAGAGCGGCGACGCGCTCGGGCTCGTGCGCGTCCACGTGGGTCTTCCAGCGGTCGAGGACGTCGCGGAGCGCCGTCTCGTTCTCGACCGCGGTCGTCGGCGAAGTTGCAGCCGGGGCCGTAGTGGTAGCCGTGGTCGTAGCAGTGCTAGTGGGCGTACTCGTGGAGTTCATGCTGACTCGCCTTCCTCAGTGGCCCGCCCGCGTTGTTGACCAGCGAGTCGATCCGCCCGAAGCGGGCGAGCGGCTCGGCGGCGATGCGGGCTCCGACGCCGGGTACCGCCACGTCGCCGGGCACCGTCAGCACCTCGGGGTCCTCCGAGGGCGCGATGGCGCGGGAGTTGGCGACGACGGCGTATCCGAGCTTGCGATAGGCGGGGACGAGCGCCGCGCCGATGCCCTGCGAGGCACCGGTGATGATGACGACCTTCTGCTTGCCGGCCATGGCGATGGCTCACTTTCGGGATCGGGGTAGGGCGATCTTCGGTCCGCAGCCGGCCGCGACGCCACGACCTGCTGCCTCCGGCTGTGAGCCCCCGGCTCCCACCGCAGGCGGCCGTAGGATGAGGGGGTGGAACTGCGTCAGTTGCGCTACTTCGTCGTGGTCGCCGAGGAGTTGAACTTCGGGCGCGCCGCCGACCGGCTGCGCATCGCCGGTCCGTCGCTGTCCCAGCAGATCAAGGCGCTTGAGCGGGATCTCGGGGTGCGGTTGTTCGACCGCGACCGCCGCTCGGTGGCGCTCACCTCGACCGGCGAGGTCCTGCTGACAGACGCGCGGGCGGTCCTGGAACAGGCCGACCGGCTGCGCCGGCACGCCGCAGGTCTGTCCGGCGGCGAGCCGGTCCGCCTCGGGTACGTCAACTGGCGGCCGCCGGACCTGGCCGAACAAGTCGCGGGGGTCGCCGACCTGCGGGTGGACGCCTGGGTCCTGCCTTCGCACGCCCAGGCCGCCCGGGTCGCCGAGCGCAGCATCGACCTGGCGATCTGCTGGGTGCAGACCGCCGACCTGGCCGAGTACGAACTCGAAGCGGCCTTGATCGGGGCCGATGAACTGTACGCGGTGAGCACCGGTACGCAGACCTCGGCGGTCGCCGCGCAGGACACCGTGGTCCTCGTGGACGCCGACACGGACAGCTGGTCGTCATGGAACCTCTACGCCAGCCAGTTCGCCCGGGACACCGGCGCCCGCATCGAACGCGTCGACGACGGCGGCATCACCGGGCCGGCGTTCTTCGAACACGTCCGCAGACTGCGCCGGCCGGTACTCAACTCACCGAAGGGCCAGCACGCCGCGCTGCCCCCGGACCTGGCCCGGCGGCCGGTCGTCCGTCCGGCGCCGTACTGGACCTGGTCGCTGGTGGCCCGCCGCGACGAGACCCGCACGGCGGTCCGCGGCGTGATCAAAGCCCTGACGGACGGCGTCGGCACGCTGGGCCTGGACGCCGCGGGGGCTTGGCTTCCGCACACGGACCCGCACCACCCGCTCGGCCAACCGCTCAGCCAACCGCGCGGCCATCCGTAGGAGTCCGAGCCTCCCAGGCGGAGGTCGCAGGTCGTGGCACCGCCGGTGGCGGTGCACCCTTCGGGGCATGAGGGAGTCGGCCGGCCTGCGGCGGCGGGGCGAGGTAGGGGAAGTAGTCCAGGACCGGCCCGGGTGTGAGCCCCGAGGAGAAGTCCTGGTTCACGACCATCTTGATGATGTTGGACGCGATGTCCTCGACGATGCCCTTACCGTTCTGAACGTCGCACCAGGGGTCCCAGAGCGCGACGGTCCCCGGCGAACCTGATGACGTTCGGGAGCAGCCTGTCGGCCGCCCACGCGCCGTAGGCCCGTGCCGTGGGGAACGCCTGGGGAGGTTTGCCATAGGTGCCGCCGGCCTCGACCACCGCCGCGATGTCGTCCCGGCCGATCGGGAAGGTCGCGCGGAACGTGATGTCCTCGACGTAGTCGTCGTCGGGTTGATCTGGACCCGCGAGCACCTGGCCGAACCCCTCAGCATGCCCGACGCCGCCGAAGCGATCGGCGTGAGCGAGCGAACCCTGCAACGCGCCGTGCAGCGCACCATCGGGACCTCGCCCATCCGCTTCGTCCAGGACTTGAGAATCGAAAGAGCCTGCCACCTGCTGCGCACCACCGACATGTCGGTGGAGACCATCTCCCGGAAAGTCGGCTACGAGCACCCCCGCACCCTGCGCTCGCTCCTGCGCGACCGCACCGGCAAGACCACGTCCGAACTCCGTGGCGGCGACCGCCGCTGATAGTGGAGCTCTGCGGCGACGCGGATCAGGCGCGCCTGGGCATATGCTGCCCACTGGCAGCCCGGCCGTTTCGACTTGTATTGGAGTCGGAAACCCAATGACCGCAGCGCTTTCCCACGACTCGGCGGCGTCAGGCCGGCGCCTGCCGCACCTGCCGCTGATCTTGATGTACCACTCGGTGGGCGTGCGGGCGCACGACCCGAACGATCTGGCCGTGACTCCGGAGCGGTTCGAGGAGCAGATGGCCACGCTGAGCCGGCGCGGGCTGCGCGGCGTCTCGGTGGCCGAGTTGCTCGCCGCCCGGGCCGCCGGGTCGGCGCGCGGGCTGATCGGCCTCACCTTCGACGACGGCTACACCGATGCCGTCGAGCACGCGCTGCCCGTCTTGCAGCGCTTCGGATTCTCGGCGACGTCCTTCGTTCTGTCCGGCCGGATCGGCGGGGCGAACGAGTGGGACGAGGGCACGCCGTGGCCGCTGCTGGACGAGGCGGGGATCCGGCGCTGGGCCGACGCCGGGTTCGAGGTCGGGTCGCATGGCGCGATGCACGTGGCACTGGCCGGCGCGGACCCGGAGGTGCTGCGCACCGAGGTCGCGGACAGTCGCAGGAAGCTGTCAGACCTCGTCGGGAAACCGGTGAGCGGCTACTGCTACGCCTACGGGTCGATGGACGCCGCGGCCCGCGCGGCGGTGGCCGAGGCCGGTTACGACTACGCCTGCGCCATCATCTCCCGGCTGTCCCTGGGGCCGCGGGCCCTGCCGAGGATCTACGTCGGCCAAGCCCATACATCGAAGCATATTGTCAAAATGCTGTATACGTATCGGCTCCACCGCCGGATTTCCGGTCGGAATACCGCCTGATCTCCAGGGCGCGCACGCCGGCCCGGCGCCCGTGGCGAATTCGATCACTCACATTCTGTCTCAGAATCCTTTCCTTCTCCCGCCCCCCGAATACCTTCACCACGCGTAAGCTGTCGTACACCTTCCGCCAAAAGCCATTGCGGGCTGCAGGGCTGGGCGGGTACCACCGTCAGACTTTCCCTTGGGGGGACTCGAATGCGTTCGCTGTCGGTAGTAATTCCAGCGTATAACGAAGCTGGGAACATTGAAGAGGTTATCGCTTCCATACCCGTATCGGAGTTGGCCGATCTGGGCTGGTCGACGAAGATCGTCGTGGTGGACAACAATTCCAGCGACGGGACCGGGGAGCTCGCGCGGTCCTGCGGCGCCCAAGTCGTGTTCCAGCCCGAGCAGGGCTACGGCAACGCCTACAAGGCCGGCTTCGCCGCCGCCGACGGCGAGGTGATCGCCTCCGGCGACGCCGACCGGACCTACCCGTTCGACTACCTCCCGGAGCTGCTGGCCAAGCTGGAGAGCTCCGGCGCGGACTTCCTGACCACCGATCGCCTGCACTCGGGCAACCGCGGCGCCATGAAGCAGTCCCACTTCTGGGCCAACCACATCCTGAGCTTCTTCTCCCGGCTGATCTTCCGGCACGACATCCGCGACTCGCAGTCCGGGATGTGGGTCTTCCACCGGCGGGTCTGGGCCGGAGTGGACGTCCGCTCCCCGGGCATGGCCTTCTCCCAGGAGATCAAGAACGCGGTGGTGCTCGCTGGCTATAAAGTGGCCGAGACGACCATCGAGTACCGGGTGCGCGGCGGCGATGTGAAGCTCAACTCAGTGCGCGACGGTGTTCGTAATCTGGCGCAACAGTTCGGCCACCGGATCCGGCACGACGGCCCGGCGTCCGGCGATTCCCAGCAAGACCAGGAAGTCCCCGTCCGGACCCAGGCCAAGAGCGTCCCGCTCCCGGCGATGCGTTCGGTGAACGTCTCATCGGCGAACGTGGCAACGGTGAACGTGGCAACGGCAGAAGGAGCAACACCGGGATGCCAGCCCAGCAGCGGCAGGGCCGCCTGAGCGATGTGATCACCCGGCTGTCCGCCGCGCGGTTCCGGAGATCCCTGCCGCAGCCGACCACAGAACCGGCTGCCCCCTACGCCGAGTCGCCGCGGTCCTGGTCCGCGATCCGGTCCCGGCTCACCCGGCAGCGCAGGCGGCTCGCGATCGGCACGGCGGGGGTCGCGGCCGTCGGCGTGCTGCTCGCGCTGCCGCCGATCCGCACCCAGCTGCGAGACTCCTTCACCCGGCTGCCGCAGCCCTACACGGCCCTGTACTTCACCTCACCGCCGCGGGTCGACGGCACCGTCCTGACCGTGCCGGTGAGCGTGCACGCCGTCGACACGAGCACTGACACCTACAACGTCCGCGTGTGGACGGTCGACGCCAAGGGCCGGGTCGACGACAGCCAGACCGCCGACCTCAAGTGGGACGGTCAGGCGCTGAGCGCCGTCGTCAGCATGCCCGTCAACCCCCAGGCCGACTACGTGTGGGTCGCGCTCAACGGCAGCACCGAGACCCTCCACTACAAGATCGCGGTGGCATGACCCAGCAGAGCTCCCCCGAGCACATACCCGCCACCGGCTCCGCGCCGGGCAGGCGCCGACACATCGTTCAGGTCACCCCGAACTACCCGCCGCTGCTCGGCGGCCTGGAGCAGGTGGTCCAGATCCTGGCCACCCGGCTCGCGGCCCGGAACGACGTCAGCGTGGTCACCACCGACAACAAGGCGGACGGCGCGCCGCACCGCGCGGTCGAGGCGGGCGGGGTCAAGGTCCGGCGACACCGGGCGCTGACCGTCGCGCACACCTCGCTCGCCCCCGGCATGTTCGGCTCGCTGCTGCGGATCCGGCGCGGCACGGTGATCCATCTGCACTGCGCGACGGCGGTCGTGCCGGAGCAGGTCTGGATCAGTGCCCGAATACGTGGCCTGAAGTACCTGCTGCACTTCCACATGGAGGTCGACGCCTCCGGACCGCTCGGCCGCCTGCTGCCGTTCTACAAGACGCACCTGTTCGGCCGGGTCGTCCGGGGCGCGGCCGGGGTCATCGTGCTCACCGAGTCCCAGCGCGACTTCCTGGCCGAGCGCTACGGCGTGGACCCGGCGTTGGTCCACGTGGTCCCCAACGGCGTGGCCGAGGAGTTCTTCCTGCCGCTGCGCGCGCCGAGTACGGAGCCTGCGACCGGTTCGAGTCCTGACCCGCTGCGGCTGCTGTTCGTCGGCCGCCTCGACATCCAGAAGAACGTCGCCCGGCTCCTCGACGCGATGGCGCGGGTCACCGAGCCGGTGCGGCTGCGGCTCGTCGGCGACGGCGACCTGCGCCAGGCCCTGCAGGCGCAGGCGAGCCGGCTCGGGCTGGACGACCGGGTGGAGTTCGTCGGCCGCAAGCACGGCGAGGACCTGGTCAAGGAGTATGAGGACGCTGAGTTGTTCGTCCTGCCGTCGGACCGGGAGGGCATGGCGCTGGTGGCGCTGGAGGCCATGGCCGCCGGGCTGCCGGTGCTGGCCACGGCGGTGCCCGGCAACATCGAGACGGTCCAAGGCGTCGGAGTGCTCGTCGAGCCGACCCCGCAAGCCCTGGCCACCACGATCGACAGCCTGGCCCGGGACCGCTCGGCGCTGGCCGCCCCGGCGGCGGCGGGTGCGGCGCGGGTCGCCGACAGCCGCTGGGACCGCGTCGTGGCCGCGATCGAGGACGTCTACGAGCAGGTGGGATTCTGAAGACGGAGAGCTCGGACGCCAGAAAGGCACTCCTGGCGAGCGTCGTCCTCGCCGGTGTGACCGCCTCCTTCGGCGCCTACTACCTCCCCGGCCCGCTGGCCACCCTGGCCGGACTGTGGCTGATCCTCGGCGCGCCGACCGTGTTCTGGGTGGCCCTGGCACGGCGTGTCGTGTCCCGGATGGACTCCGCACTGCTCCTCGCCTTCGGCTTCGCCGTGGTCACCGACTTCGCCGTGCTGCTGCTCGTGAACTTCGGCGCACCGCTGGTCGGCTACAGCAGACCGCTCGCGGAGGTGCCGCTGGCGGCCGGGTTCGCGTTGGTCGACCTGGTGATCGGCTCGTTGTCCCCGGAGTGCGGACAGGGGACGTGGGCCCGGATCCGGCGGGTACGCCTGCCCGGCGTGCGGATCGTCGCGGGCTACGGCGCGCTGTGCGTCGTCCTGGCCGTCGCGGGCGCCACCCGGCTGAACAACGGACTCGGCCCGCAAGCCAGCATGCTGGCATACACGGCGATCGCCGGGATGCTGGCGCTGCTGCTGATCCGGCACAACCGGTACGCGGTCGAGGTGCTGGAGCTGGGCGTCTTCCTCGGCGCGGCCGCCTTGCTGCTGCTGACCTCGCTGCGCGGGTGGCTGATCACCGGGCACGACATCCAGGTCGAGTACGAGGTCTACCGGCTCAACCTCGGCGGCGGACACTGGGTGATCGCGGACTATCCGACCTCGTACAACGCCTGCCTGAGCATCACCTTGCTGCCGCTGGCACTGACCAAACTCACCGCGATCTCCGCCACCGGGGTCTGGAAGATCGTGTTCCCGCTGATGTTCGCGGTGGCGCCGGTCGCCCTGTTCCGGTCGGTCCACAACCTGGCCTCGCGGCAGGTGGCCCTGCTGTCCTCGGCGCTGTTCCTGACGTTCCCGACGTTCTTCACCGACATGGCGTACATGGCACGCCAGGAGATCGCGTTCGTCATCCTCGGCGCGGCGGCCGTGGTGATGTCCGAGCAGCACCGGGACGCCCGGCTGCGGCGCTACGCGATGATCCCCCTGCTGGCCGGGATCGTGCTCGCGCACTATGCGACGGCCTATGTGCTGGTGATGGTCCTGGGGTCAGGGGTGGTGGTCACGACGGTCTGGCGGCTGCTGGACCGGATCGGCGAGCGGCGGCGGACCCGGGCCGGCCGGCGCGCCCCCGCCGACATCTGGGACTACGGCGACTGGGACTACGTCGACGACGTCACCGACAGCGGCGACGACGATGACGACAGCTCCGATAACCCTGAGAGCTCTGAGAGCTCTGACAACGAGGCCGCGAAACCGAGATCAGCCGCCCCGGCGTTCCTCACCGTCTGGCTGGTCGCCCTCACCGCGGTCCTGGCCGTGGCCTGGGCTGGCCCGATCACCCACACCAGCGGGCAACTGACCAGCACTCTGTTCTCCTCCTGGCAAGAGGTCATCGGCCACTCCTCGGACGTCGGCTCCGCCGACACCAGCAACAGCCTGGTCGGCGGCTCCCACGTCACCGACGACCAGCGCATGGCCGCCTACCTGGCCGAGACCCGCGCTTCGACCGCCCACGACCGTGACCAGGGTCTGCTGTACCCGCAAGACGTGATCGACAAGGCCCCGACCCCGGTCACCGCCATCCCTGACCTGCCGTTGACCTCGGTCGGCACCGGCCTGCAGCGCCTGGGCCTGCCGGTGGCGAGCCTGAACGGCCTGGTCCGCTTCGGCATCGCCGCCGCGATCCAGCTGCTGCTGGTGATCGGCACGGCCGTGGCCCTGCTGGGCCTGCGCTACCGGCGGATCCGGGCCGAGCTGACCCCGAGCCGGGACCAGGCCGCGCTGGCCGTGGGCTCGATCGCGGTGCTGGTCCTGCTGACGCTCGTGCCGCAGCTGACGGTCGATTACAGCGTCCTGCGCGCGCTGCAGCAAGGCATCTTCTTCTTCGGCCCGTTCATGGCCGCCGGCCTGCTCTGGGCACTGCGCTGGTGCGGCCGCTACCGGACGCCGGTGCTCGCGACGGTGCTGGCCGTGATGGCGGTCGACCTCACCGGCGTCGTACCGCGCCTCACCGGCGGCTATCCGCCGCAGCTCGCGCTGTCGGACTCCGGCCAGTACTACGACGAGTACTACCCGACCCCTGAGGAGCTGGACGCGGCCGCCTGGCTCCAGAGCGTGTACGACCACATCCCGCCCGACGCGCAGCAGACCATGCTGCTCCAGACCAGCCAGGACGTCTTCGAGCGGATTCAGAGCGTCTACATCGGTCCGGCCGAGGGCACGGTCGATCCGCTCCTGCTGCGACCCGGGAGCTACGTCATGCTCGGGCACGCGGAGGTGGACCAGGATCGGGCGTCCATCGACTATCGGGGCACGGCGGTGCCGTACGTGTACCCGACCGCTCTGCTCGAAGACCTGAAGGACAAGATCTACGTCAGCCCCGGAGTGGAGATCTACCGATGAGCCACGACGACGCCGGACCACTCAAAGTCCTTATGGTCAGCCACTACTACCCGCCGCACCTGGGCGGCATAGAGAACGTCGCACACGCCGAAGCCCGGCACCTGACCGCCGCCGGGATGCAGGTGACCGTGCTCACCAGCGGGGAACGGAGCGGCGTCACCGTCGAGGACGGGGTCCGGGTGGTGCGGGTCCGGGCCTGGAACGGGCTGGAGCGCAAGGCCGGAGTGCCGTTCCCGATCCCGGGACCGAAGCTGCTGCGCCGCGCGGTGCACTGGGCGCGGTGGGCTGACGTCGTGCACATCCACGATGCCTTCTACCTGACGTCGTGGGCCGCGCTCACCGCGGCGAAGCTGACCCACACCCCGATAGTGGCCACGCAGCACGTGGCGCTGGTGCACCACGACTCGGCCGCCGTGGGCCTGGTCCAGAAGGCCGTCTACGCGACGGCCGGACGGCTGCTCATGCGCGGCGCGCGGTCCGTCTTCACCATGAACTCCGACGTCGCGGCCTTCGCCCGCGGCCTCGGCGCGCGGCCGGAGCGGGTCCGCCATCTGCCGAACGGCGTCGACACCACGCTGTTCCGGCCGATCCGGGACGCCGCCGAGCAGGCCGCGGAGCGGGAGCGGCTGGGCCTGCCACAGGCGGGCGTGCTGGTGCTGTTCGTCGGGCGGTTCGTGCCCAAGAAGGGTTTCGACCTGCTGCTCGCGGCGGCCGATCCGGGCTACCGGCTGGTGTTCGCCGGCGGGCCGGCCGAAGCGCTGTCCGGAGCGCTGTCCGGAGCGGCGGAATCAGTGCTCTACCTCGGCTCCCTCGCCCCGGCCGAGGTGGCCGCGGTCTACCGGGCCTGCGACGTCTTCGCCCTGCCCTCGACCTCCGAGGGGTTCCCGCTCACCGTCCAGGAGGCGATGAGCTCCGGAATCGCCGTCCTGACCACCGACGACACCGGCTACGCGGCCTATGGCCTGGATCGTGATCGCGTATCGTTGGTGAACCGGGACACGGAGACGCTTCGCGTCCGGCTGCGGGAGATCGCCGCGGACTCCGAACTGCGCCGGCAGATGGGCAAGTACGCCCGGGAGTACGCGGTGGAGCGTTTCGCGTGGCCGGACCACGCTTCCCTGCTGATCGAGGCATACCGCGCGGCGATCCACCCGAAAACGAGTTCCGCCGACCGGGGATGACGTATGAGGACGCTGTGCCGGCCCGCCGCCGAGACGCTGATGGTCGCCGGGCTGCTGGGCTGGGCCTATGTGGCCCTGGTCGCGGTGCTGCGGCCCGACGTGCTCAGCACGCCGGTCAGCACCGTGCTGCCGATACGGCGTGACACCTTCGGGGCCCTGAGCCTGGCGGTGTCGTTCGGCTGCGCGTATCCGCTGCGGGCCCGGACCGGCACGTTCTGGACCCGCCGCGCCGGCCGGCCGGACGCGGCCGAGGCCGCTCTGGCCGCGGTCGGCGGGTACGCGTTCCTGGTATGGGTCTACCTGTGCCTCAACAACCTGATCCACCCCTGGACCACCGGGTACCGGCTCACCCACTTCTTGGCGCACCCGTCGGAGGGCACAACGGCCGTGCTGTGCTTCGTGCTGCTGTCCGGCTGCCTGTTCGGCCTCCGGGTCCGGAAGACACGACATGGCTAGGGGGCGCCACTCGGACCCCGACGGCATCGACAGCACCGACGAGACCGGCGACACCGACGGCACCGGCACCGGCACCGACGACACCGGCGGCGGCCCGGGCACGAAGATGCTCCGGAACTCGCTGTTCCTCATGGCCTCCGCCGGCCTCACCGCTGGCATAGGCTTCATATTCTGGGCGCTCGTCGCCCACCTCTACAGCTCGACCCAGATCGGCCTGGCCACCACGCTGCTGTCGGCGATCTCGCTCATCTCGTTCCTGAGCACGTTCGGGTTCGGGGCCACGATGATCCGGTTCCCGGCCCGCGGCGCGGCGCGGCACCGTCAGGTGTCGATGATGCTGGCGCTCGTTGCGGCCGCCAGCTTCGTCCTCGGCACGGGCTATGTCCTGGCCGTGCGGATGATCTCCCCGGATCTCGCCTTCGTCCGCGACAAACCGGTCTACGCCCTGGTCCTGATCGTCATCTGCGTCTTCGCCACGGTCAACCTGGTGACCGACTCGGTCTTCATGGCCGCGCGCCGGGCCGAGTACAACACGCTGGTCGACGGCTTCATCCAGAGCGTGGCCAAGCTGGCGATACCGGTGTTCGTGGTCGGCATGGGCGCCATGGGCATCGTGGCGGCCTCCGGGACCGGATACGTCGTCGCCACGCTGGCCTCGCTGTACTTCATGTACCGGAAGCTGGACTTCCGGTTCTCCTTCCGGCTCGGCGGCACCCGGATCCGGGAGACGGCCGGCTACTCGGCGACCACGCAGTTCTCCTCGCTGCTGAACCTGATACCGCAGCTGGCCCTGCCGATCATCACGCTGCGCTGGCTGGGGCCGGACGACGTCACCTACTACTATCTGGGCTCGCAGGTCGCGGCCCTGCTCTCGACCGGCTCCTACGCCATCGGCGACGCGCTCTTCTCCGAGGGCGCCCACGACCCCGAGCAACTTCGCAGTCTGATGAAGCGGTCGGCGGCGATCATGACCGCGGTGATGGTCCCGGGCGTCGCGGCCGTGATCCTCGTGCGCGAGCCGCTGCTGAGCCTGTTCGGCAGCAAGTACCCGGGACACGCTCAGGGGCTGCTGACGATACTGGCGCTCGGCGCGCTCGCGGTCGCGTTCCACACCTGGGCCAGCAGCGCGCTGCGGATCACCGGGCGGATGACGGCGCTGCTCGGCAGCAACCTGGTGTACCTGCTCGCGACGCTGACGCTGGCGCTCGGCTTCGCCCACCGGGGCCTGAACTGGATCGGCTGGGCCTGGGCGCTGGGGAACCTGGCCTCGGGGCTGTTCGCCGTGGCGTTCGTGCCGGGGGCGAAGATGGCGGCGCTGGACGAGGCCGGCGAGGACCGCGGCCCCTCCGAGAGGCCGGAGCCCGAGCAGGACTTCGCGCGGGTCGCGGTGGGCGACTCGACGGCGATCACCGAGCCGATGTTCTTCCCGTGGAACCGTCCGGAGGCACGAGGGCGGAGCGACCGGTTCGAGGCGTACGGCTCCGATGGTGACGACTACGCCCCGCCGCAGCTCTACGGACGGGAGAGCTGGCAGCCGGTCGGGGCCGGGGGCTTGCGAGTACGGCCCCGGTGGATACCCCGCCAGGCGCGACCGGCGGTGCCGCGGCCGTCATCGGAGCCGGAGCCGGAGCCGGAGCCGACGATCGTCCGGCCGATCAATGTGCCCGAATCGTTCTTCCGACCCGAGCCCGAAGAAGATCGCGATCCGCGCCCGGAGCCGCCGGTCGACGACGCCTCCGGGGACGGCCCCTGGCGACCACCCCGGCAGTGAGGCAGGCGCGCCCGAGCGCCCCGCCCCACCGGCCGCTACCAACGCCGGTTCGCCAGCTGGACCCCCACCCAGGCCAGGTGCTTCATCCGCGCCACCGGCACGCTGTACCCCAGCCGCCGGGCCGCCGCCAGCTTCTCGCGCCGCAGCAGGCCGCTGCTCGGCATGATCTTCGCCCGGTGGCTGGTCTGCCCCTCGTGCACCCGGTAGCGCACCAACTCCTCCGGCAGCGCGGCCACCTCGGCCCGGCCGAGGATCCGGAGCCAGAGGTCGTAGTCCTCGCACTGGACCGCGGCGTCGCGGAAGCCTCCCGCCTCGCGCACCACCTCCGGCCGCACCATCACCGTGGACACCGTCACCGTGTTGAACAGCAACAGCTTGCGGGCCAGCGCCTCGGACTCGGCGGGGCAGCGGCGCGGGCCGAGGTCGGCACCGGTGCCGCTGTCGAAGCGGCGGGACCAGGTGGCGAGCATCCCCAAGGCCGGACGGCGGTCGAATTCGGCGACCTGGCCGGCCAACCGCCCGGGTTCGCAGAGGTCGTCCCCGTCGCAGAACGCCACCAGGTCGCCGCGGCACTCGGGCAGACCGGCATTGCGGGCCGCCGCGATGCCGGAGCGGGGGCGCGCGGTGAGGACGATCCGGACCTGGTCGGCGGGCAGCACAGCGGCCATCCGCCGGTTCTCTTCGCACTCGCCGTCCAGCACCAGGACCACCTCCCAGTCCTGGAAGGTCTGCTTCTGGATGGAGAGCAGCGTCTCCTCCAGGAAGTGCTGACGCGGGGCGCACGGTATGAGCACGGAGACCCGCGGCGCCCGGCCCGCGCTCATGGCGCCTTCTTCGCGTCGGCGATGATCTGTTGCAGGGTGTCGAACACCGGCCGGTAGGTCCCGTCACCCCGCCGCAGCCCGAAGAACAGGCGATCGGGGGGCGAGTCCTGATAGGAGAACCAGAAGAACGACGCCACGTTCGGATACGAGGACAGCACGTCCACCTCCCGCTTGGCCTGCTGCACCTGCTGCGCCTCCTGTGGTTTGACTTGGTCCGGCGGCCCGAAGATCAGGGCCGGGATGTTCGCCCCGGTCTCCGTGATCCAGATCGGCATGTTCGGGGCCCCGGCCTGGTTCAGCGCGGTGATGATGCTCTTCGGCGACTGGCTGATGGCCAGGAACGTGCTGCTGGTCGCCGGGTCGCCGTCCGGGTAGGGGTGGTAGCCGATCCCGTCGACCGCCTTCAATCCACCGGCCTTGGCCACCGCGGTGATGAAGTCGTACGGGGCGATGAACGGCGCGCCGGGGCTCGGGTGGTCCGCCGCGAGGCCGCCCATCAGGATGAAGGCGTGCGGGTCGGCGGCGCGGATCGCCGCGGAGACCGTCACCAGGAGCTTGGTGTAGTCCGCCGGGTCCGGGAGCGGGGCCCAGGCCGTGATGTTGGGCTCGTTCCACACCTCCCAGTAGTGGACGCCGCGAGCCGAGTAGCGCGCCACCGCCTGCTTCACGAAGTTCGCGAACACCGCGTTGTCGGCGGGCGGGCAGGCGGCGGTGTCCTTGCAGGCGGCCCGGCGCGCCCACGGCGGCGGGAAGTCGATGGTGGCCAGCACCTTCAGGCCGCGGGCGTTCGCCCCGGCGACGACGTTGTCGAACTTGGAGAAGTCCGGCGGGTAGTTCGCGAAGGACTGGTAGTCCTCCCAGCCGAAGTCGACGCGGATGTAGTCCATCCCGAGTCGCTTGGCGTCGTCGAGCGCGGTGTTGAGCTGGTCCGGCGTGTCGAACGTCAGGGTGTCGCTGTAGTCCAGACCCCACTTCAGGTCGGCCGGCGACGAGGTCGGCGAGGTCTTGGTGCCGCTCGCGGCCGGTCCGGTCCCGGCGGCGGTGTCGGGCGCGGAGCCCGGGTCGGAGCCTGGACCGGCACCCGGGGTCGTGGTCGCCCCGGAGGTGTCCGTGGCGACGGCCGCCGGCGGCGGGTGGCCGAACGCCTTGGGCTCACCGGGGTCGCCGCCGGAGACGGCGGTCGCGATGCCGGCGGCGAGGACCACCGCGGCCGCGGCGGCCCCGACGAACGTCCAGTGCCGTCGCTTGCTGTTCGCCATTATGATTTCCCGCCTGTAAGGGTTCATAGTCCCATGGTTCGGCCGTCTTCGGTGTGCTTGTGCCGATTCTCGATCCCGGGCGGTTAGAACCCTGACATCTTCGAGGATTGCGCGGCGCCGGTGAGAATTCTGCACATCGTCAATCTGGGCTTCGAGGCCGGCGGCGCGGAGAAGTTCGTCCGTATGCTCCGGGACGGCCAGGCCGCCCGCGGGCACCAGGTCCGGGTGGTGGCCCTGGACGCCGACCCGGGCGACCGGGCCGTGTTCGCCGACGACCTGGTCGAGCCGGTGGCCGGCGGCCCGGTCGGCAAGCTGGCCGGGTTCCTCTGGCATCACCGGGCCTACCGCGGGGTGCGACGCATCATGCGGGAATTCCGGCCGGACTGCGTCCATCTGCACACCGTCGGCGGGTTCGGCCCGGCCGTGTTCCCGGCCACCCGCGGCGCCGTGCGGATCCTCACCATCCACGGCCCCGAGGACTGGACCCGGAAACTGCTGCGCTGGCAGGTCGCCGACAACACCGGCCGGATCGCCCCCGGCGCGCTGCCCCGTTACCTGCATCTACGCTTCCTGATGCGCCCCGCCTACCGGCTGGCGGGGCTGCGCCGGATCGACGGCCTCGCGGCCCCGAGCCGGTTCGTCGCCGAGCTGATCCGCGCCGACGTCGGCCGGGTGCCGATCCGCGTGATCCCGCACGCGGTGGACCCGGTCTTCACCCCGGCCCCGGCCTCGGACGTGTGGCAGACGGTCTACGTGGGTCGACTCAGTCCCCTGAAGGGGGCGGACGTCCTGCTGGAAGCGTTCGGCATCCTGGCCCGGACGCAGCCGAAGGCACGGCTCGTGGTGGTCGGCGACGGCCCGGAGCGCGCGCGGCTACAGACGCGGGCCGCCCAACTGGTAGCGGCCGGCACGGTCGAGTTCCGCGGCTGGCTGACGCCGCCGGAGGTCGCCGAGTGCCTGCGCGGCTCAGCGCTGCTCGCTGTGCCGTCGACCACTCCGGAGATCTTCGGGCTGACCGCCTTGGAAGCGCTGGGGCTGGGCCGGCCGTTGGTCGCCAGCCGGATCGGGGCGCTGCCGGAACTGGTCGGGCCGGACAACGGTGTGCTCGTCGCTCCCGGCGACGCGACCGCGCTGGCCGAGGCGCTGGCCGGGCTGGTCGGCGACGCGGAGCGGCTGGCACGGCTGGGCGCGGGCTCGGCCCGGCGGGCCGAGGCGTTCGGCCTGGACCGCTGCCTCGACGACTACGAATCCTGGTACCGCGAGGCCGTCGCGGCGCGCGGTCGTGCGTAAACCGCTTGAACGCGCTGGAGCATGCCGTTACGGTCGGCCGCATGTTCTAAAAGCGGCATAGGTCGAGACACCTCATCAGGCAGGCGACAGCGGTCGATTCCCCGACGCTGCGCGCTCAGTCCTGCCCTTGTTTCCCATGCCGCCGACCACCGCTTCCGCAGCGGCACTTCTCCCTTCCCGATCGACATCGCGATGGGCGGTCGGCATGCCATCGCGAACTTTTTCGAGGAGAATGCTGATGTCAAAACGCTGTGACGTGTGCGGCAAGGAACCGAGCTTCGGCAACCAGGTCGCCCGGCTGGGACGCGGCGCCCAGCGGCGGCGGGTGCAAGGGCGCTCGGCGCGGATGTTCCGCCCGAACATCCAGCCCGTGAAGGCGACCGTCGACGGCCGGCCGGTGCGGCTCAAGGTCTGCACAGCCTGCCTGAAGGCCGGAAAGGTCCAGCGCCGCACCTCCTAGTACTCCGCCGGCACGCGGACGGGGCCCGCGCCGACGGGCCCCGTCCGATGCCCTTCAGTCCTCGGCCGGCGGGCTCACGTTCTCGCGGATCTTATCGGCGCAAGCGGTGTTCCGCGGCCTGCCACAGCGTCCGAGCGCCGGTCAGGAGGAACGGGACGGGGTCGTCAAAGGAGAACCAGGCGGCCTCGTCCGCGGCGCGCACAGAGGCCAGCCAGGAGCGCACAGACAGGTGCCCCTCCCGCCGATAGGCGAGGGCGGCGATCGGGTCGAAGTTCTCCACGACCAGGGTCCGGTCGGGCACCGCCTCCCCCGCGGTGACGTCGCGTCCGGTGAGATCCAGGTGCAGGGCCCGGACGACGTCGATGCCGGCCGAGTCCTGGAACAGCCGGAACTGGGCGCCCAGCCGGGGGTTGAAGTCCAGGAGGCGATAGCTGTCGTCCCGCGGGTCCCGCCGGTAGTCGAGGTCGACAGCCCCCTGATAGCCCAGCCCGGACAACAGGGCGACCGCCTCCGCGCGCAGCCGCTCGTTCGGTGCCCACCGGCCGTAGCTGGTCAGGCCCGCGTGCACCGGGAAGGACCGCTCCTTGATTCCGGTGTGGCCGAACAGGCAGCGCGCGCTCGCGTCGAAGTAGCCGTGGAAGAACCAGTCCTGGCGCGTGCCGTCCGGCCCGGGCGGGAGGTATTCCTGGAGCAGCAGGCCGGTGTCCGGGCCGTCGCCGGTCGCCCGGCGGGCGCGGGCGACCAGCCCGAGCATCGCGTGCCGGCTGTGGACGACCGTCGTGCTCTGCAATCCGACCGCCTTGTCGGCCGACCAGGGCAGATTCACCTTGGCGACGACCGGATATCCGTAGGCGTCGGCGAAGGCCGTGGCCTCGGCGGCATCCACCGGAACCATCGTCGCCGGATGCGGCACCCCGGCGGCGCGGCAGATCTCGGCGAGCGTCGCCTTCCCGGCCACCCGGCGCGGCAAGTCGGCCGGGGGGTTGGGGAACAGGTACCGGGGACGCAGCTTGTCGCCGTGCTCGGCCAGCAGGATCGCGCCCGCGTCGTCCGTGGCGACCAGGAGGGCCGGGCCGGGCAGCCGGCCGGCGAGCCGGTCCAGCAGTTCGAGCACGTCGGCGGGATCGGCGCAGGCCGGCATCGGCAACGCCGACCCGCGGGCGTATCGGGATGCCCCGGCCGGGGCGAACCGGTCCTCGCGCATGGCGTGGACCCGGATCCCCAGCCGCCCCAGGCTGCGGATCACTCCCAGCCCACCGTGGTGGAAGATGTTCCGGTCGAGTTTCAGGAGCACGGCGTCGGTCGCGGTATCCGCGTCCACCGACGCGTTCGGTGACATGGCAATCATCTTATGTCGAAGCTCAAGGTAGTCATCTATTGAAGCTCAAGGTAGTCATCGTCCTACCAAAACGCGCGGAGTCGTGATCTGTCCGCCGGCGCGGATTTCCCGCGTCAACGCGGCAACCTCGCCGCCACGGTGCGGGAGGCGAACGCGGACCCGAACACGAAGCGCATGGACGGCCCGAACGTCGCCGCCGCCGCCAGCCCCACGATGCTCAGCCCGGGCACCGAGGTCTGGAAGCCCGCGCCGAGGTCCGGCGGGCCGTACGAGCCCCGCATGCCTCGGACCCGGCCGCGCAGCCCCTCGCCGAGTACCGTCAGCTTCCTGACGTCCACCTCGTACCCGGTCGCGGCGACCACGTGGTCGGCCTCGAGTTTCCGCCCGTCGGACAGCTCCAGCAGGACCCTGTCACCCTCAGACCGGGCCGAGGTGATCCGGGTTCCGGTGCGGAGGTGCTCGGCGTCGAACGACTTCTCAAAGCGCTCGCGGAGCCACCACGAGCCGGCCGGGCCGAGCGTGTTGGCGACGATCTTCACGCGGCGCTCCCCCGACAACCGCCGGAACAGGGTCGGCATGTCGGCCAGCACCTTGTTGTACCACCCGGGCCCGAGGCCGGTGTCCGGGTAGCGGAGGCGCTGCCACCAACCGGTGGCGAGGTCGCCGGGGAGGTCGTTCCACTTCAGCGTGCCGGCCCGCGCCACCAGCGTGACCTCCGCGCCCGCCTGGTCCAGCAGCGCCGCGGTCTCCACCGCCGACTGTCCGGCGCCGACCACGGCGACCCGCTTGCCGCCGAAGCCCGACAACTCGTTCACCGCGCTGCTGTGCAGCACCCGCGGCGCCTCCAGTCCGGCGAGCGCCTCGGGGATCCGCGGGAACGGCAGGAAACCGACGGCGAGCACCACCGCGCGGGCCCGCACCGAGGACCCGTCGGCCAGCTCCAGGCCGAACACCGGACCTTCCCGGTCGACCCGCAGCACATCGGTCTCGTGCAGGTCCGGCGCGGTCTGCTGCCGGAACCAGCGGCCGTAGTCGGCGAACGTCTGGACGGGCGTGGGCAGGCCGTGCGCGTACGGCAGCCCATTGAGATGGCAGTACGCCTTCAGCGTGTACCGGCCGCGCGGGTCCGACAGGTGCGAGGCCCAAGGCTCGGACTTGAGCTTCATGCCCACCGGCATGTGCTCGGCCCAGGCCCGCATCGGCGTGCCGAAAACCCGGGTGCCGGAGCCGCGCGCTTTGGCGTGCGCCGCCACCGAGAGGCCGTAAGGCCCGGCACCCACCACGGCGGTATCGAGGATCTCTGGACCTGTCATCGTTTCTCCTCGTCGCGGGCTCATCGAAAGACTCCGCTCCGAAGACGACCACGCCGGTCAGCGTGACGATCATCGTCGCGTGTGTCACCGAGGGCAGCTGGATCCGGTTCCGGCCGGTCATCAACGTCGGCCATGACCTGATCGTAGAGCGGGGCGGTGCTGCCCTTCTACGATCCGGGACCTTACAGTCAGCCTATGGACGCGCTCAGGATCTGCTTGTACGTGTACGCAGGAGTTTGCTTCGCGACCTGGCTGATGTCGGTCCTCACCCGCGAATACTCGTGGGTCGACCGGATCTGGTCGCTCGTCCCCCTGGCCTATACCGGCATCTTCGCCGGAGCGGCAGGCTTCCACGACGCGCGCCTCAACGTCATGTTCGCCCTGGTCACGCTGTGGGGAGCGCGGCTCACCTTCAATTTCGCGCGCAAGGGCGGCTATGCGCGCGGCGGCGAGGACTACCGCTGGGCGGTGCTACGGGCCCGGATGGCGCCTTGGCAGTTCCAGCTCTTCAATCTCTTCTTCATCACGCTCTATCAGAACGCGATCCTCCTGTTGATCACCCTGCCTGCCGACACCGCGCTGGCGCACCGAAGGCCGTTCAGCATCGCGGACGGCATCCTGACCGTGCTGTTCGCCGGGTTCCTCCTCGGCGAGACGGTGGCGGACCAGCAGCAGTGGCGATTCCAGCAGGCGAAGCGGGCCGACCTGGTCGCCGGCCGCGAGCCGTCGGCGCGCTTCGTCACGACGGGCCTGTTCCGGTTCTCCAGGCATCCCAACTTCTTCTTCGAGCAGGCGCAGTGGTGGATGATCGCGGGGTTCGGCGTGGCGGCGGCCCGAACGGTGCCGTGGACGGTGCTCGGCGCGGTGCTTCTGACCGCGCTGTTCATCGGCTCGACCCGTTTCACCGAGAGCATCAGTGTTTCGCGGTACCCGGAGTATGCGGACTATCAGCGGCGGACCTCGGCGGTCATTCCGTGGCGGCCTCGGCGAACCGGGTCGCCGACGCCGACGCCGTGATTCACCGCAGCCCGACGGCGGGCGCCACCAGCCCGTATGAGCGGGCGAGCTCCACGGCTTCGAATCGGCTGTGCGCGCCGAGCTTTTCGTAGACGTGCCGCATGTGCGTCCGGACGGTGTTGACCGACAACGACAGCTCCGCGGCGATCTCCGGCCCGGACAGGTTGGTCGGCAGGTATCGCAGCACTCGCATTTCGCTTCCGCTCAGCGGCTCGCGCAGATGCGCCGACGTCGGCACAGACACCGACACCGACTCCGACGCCCCCGGCGCCGTAGCTGCCTGAGTCGCGTCTTCGTCTGCCTGAAGCCGACTCAGGACTTCACCGAGCAGCCGGGGGTGCGCGGTGCGCGCCTCGGCATGCCGCTTGAGCAAGGCGGGTGCGGGGTGGAGGAGGAATGGGAGTAGCAGGTTGTCCGGTGCGGCGGCGTCGAAGGCTCGCTCCAGCGCGTCGGAGGCGTCTTGCGTACGGCCGAGTGCGTCGCAGGCCAGAGCGTCGAGGAGGAAGGCCGCCACCCTCCACAGCGGACGAGTCCCAGCCCGCGGGTCGTCGGCATCTGACGGGAGCAAGTCGCGCGCCGCTCGCGGGTTGGCCTGAGCGAGTCGCAGCGCCGCCTGGGCCGTCCGCGCCGGTGTGCCGTCGCGCTCGTCGGCGTCCATGTCCGCCAGGAGCTGCTCGACGCGTGCGGTCTCGTCCAGCCGGACCAGGGCGTGCAGCATGTGCGCACGCGCCATCGGCCGCAGCACGTGCGGCGTGCCCAGAGCGCGTGACAGGTGCTCGACTTCGTCGAGGGTGGCGAGCGCCGCGACGTGTTCGCCGCGTGCCAGCTGGATGCGGGCGTGAACGTAGTGGAGTTTGAACGCGGCGACGGGGTTTTCCTGGGGGCGCAGCGTGCGTCGGGCCTGATTGATCCAGAACTCGGCTTCCGTCGTGTGTCCTTGGGCGACGAGGGCGGCGGCGTGCACCGTGTGCGCGACGGCTGTGACCGGTTTGTCGTTCCATCCGTGTCGCTTCGCCAGTTCGATCGCCCGCAGGCTGAGGTCGGCGCCGGCGGTATAGGAGCTGGCGACCACGAGTTGTGCTTCGTGGACCAGCCCGGCGAGTTCGAGATACGGCCGGCCGATTCGCCGTGCGAGGTCGATGCCCTGTTCCAGGTGCCGGTTGGCGCCGCCGATCCGCAGTGCGGATATCTCGGCGCTGCCCAGGCTGATCAGGGCCAGGGCCTGGAGTCCGTCGCCGACGCCCAACCGCTGCGCGTCCGCGGTCTCGACCACGGTGAGCAGCCGCTGTGCCTGCTCTGCCACGGTCGGGAGGTTTCCCCGTCTGCGGGCGATGCGCAGGCGAAGGACCGTGCACATGGCCTCGAAGTGGGTACGCCGGTCAGCGGGCACTGTCGTGGACTGGTCGACCGCGAGGGCCAGTCGGCGCTCGGCCTTCAGCAGCGACCCGTGGTCGAGGTCTCTGACCGCCATCAGGACGGAGAGTTCGGCGTCTGCGGTGGCGGCGCTCGCGGGGAAGCCGGCGAGGAGTTCTTGAGCGGTGCCGATCCGGCCGTCGAGGTACAGGTCGACCCAGTGGTCGGACAGCAGGCGCACGGCCTGCTCCCAGCACTGTGCCGCCTGGGCGTGCCGGACGGCCTCGATCACGTATCCGTTCGCGGCGTACCAGTCGGCGGCGGTGCTGTGCAGGGCGGGCAGTCGGGCGGAGTCGGTGCGCCGCAGTTCGTGCTGAAGCAGATCGGCGAACAGGCGGTGGTACCGGAACCACGACCGTTGTGGATCCGCGGCGATCACGAACGCGCCGGCGTTCTCCAGGTCCAGCAGGATCTGCTCGTTTTCCGAGCTCGCGGTCAGCAGGTCTGCGAGCTCGCCGTTGACTCTTTCCAGCACCGAGGTCCGCAGCAGCAGTTGCCGGATGGGCTCCGGCTGCCGGTCCAGCACTTCGGCCAGCAGGTAGTCGGCCACTGTGCGCTCGCTGCCGGAGAACTCGGCCGCGAACCGCTCCGGGTCCGGGTGGCCGGCCAGGGACAGCGCGGCCAGGCGCAGCCCGGCGGCCCAGCCTTCGGTCCGCCGGTGCAGCTGGTCGGCGGCGTTCTCGGACAGGGTCACCCCTGCCGCGTCGAGCAGTGCACCGCTCTCTTCGCGGGTGAACCGCAGCTGGGACGCGCGGATCTCGGTCAGCTCGCCGTCGAGCCGCAGCCGGTGCAGGCCCAGTCGCATGTCATGCCGGGTCGCCAGCACGAACCGCAGCTCGGCGGGCGCCCGCATCATCAGCAGTTGAAGTTGGTGCAGCGTCTGGGTGCCGGCCAGCTCGTGCAGATCGTCGATGATCAGCCAGAGGCGCTCTGGCAGCGGGCCGAGATCGGAGAGCAATTGCTCGACGACGGCCCAGCCGTCCAGATCGGGCGCCGTGGTCAGCGGCCGTACCAGGGCTGAGCCGGCCGCGGTGCCCCGGAGCGCGGCGACCACCGTCGGCCAGAACCGTCGCGGGTCACGGGCCTCGCCCGACACCTGCGCCGCACGCTCGGCCAGATCGGACGTCTCGACCCAGGACCGGAGCAGGGTGGTCTTGCCGCTCCCGGCGGGCGCCGACATCTCGGTGATGCGGTTCGCGCGGTCCAGCTGATCGAACAGCGCGGCACGGGAGACGATCCGGTCGCGCATGGGTCAAATGTAGCGCCGGGTGGATCACCCGCACCACCGAACGGATCACCAAGACTTGGTGACGTCGGCTCACCAGATCCCGCTGCACGCTTGGAACGTCCAGCCCACCGCAGACAGGAATGGATCACCATGGTCGACGTCGACGTATCGCCCTTCGAAGTCGAAGTGCTCGGGCGCACGGGAGACCTGCTGCGCGCCGACGTGTACCTCCCCGCGAACGGGGATGGCGTGTACCCGATCGTGCTGGGTGCCTCCCCCTATCAGAAGGCTCTGCGCTATCTGCCGCCCAACGGCGTGTTCCCGTTCACCGAGTACGGCCCGATCCAGCTGTATCTCGACAACGGCTACGCCTACGTCGCCATGGACCTGCCGGGCACGGGCCGCTCCGAGGGGACCTGGGACCCGGTCTCGCGCGGCGAGGGCGAGGCGATCCACGACATGATCGAGCACGTGGCCGTCCAGCCGTGGTCCACCGGCGCGGTCGGCATGATCGGCATGTCGCACTACTGCTGGAGCCAGTGGAACGCCGCGCGGACCCGGCCGCCGCACCTGAAGACGATCGTCGCCTACGACGGCGCGACCGACATGTACCGCGACTGGATGTACCACGGCGGCATCCCGATCCAGGGCTTCCTGAGCAGCTGGCTGTTCGGATCGGTGCTCTACCAGCACGAGCTGAGGGGCATCGACTTCCACGTCGGCGACAAGCACGAGTTCGTCTACGACGTGCTCTCGCACCCGCTCGACGACGAGTGGCAGCGCCGCAGATCGCCGTTCTGGGAGCTGCCGGAGGTCGAGATCCCGGTGTTCTCCATCGGGGTGTGGGGCAAGGCCGCGCTGCACCTGCGCGGCAACTTCTACGGCTACGAGCGGGTGAGCGGGCCGAAGAAGCTCCTGGTCGCGCACCCGTCCGGATTCGCCGCGGCGCAGGAGTACTACTTCGACGAGCGGTTCCACCGCGACGAGCTGCTGCCCTGGTACGACCATCACCTCAAGGGCGCCGAGAACGGGGTGATGGAGCAGCCCGCGGTGCGGTTCTACGTCAACGGCGAGGGTGCGTACCGCTCGGCCGAAGCCTGGCCGCCGCCGGACGCGCGGCCGACCGCGTTCTACCTGACCAGTCGGCCCAGCGGCGCCGTCACCTCGCTCAACGACGGCTCGCTGACCGAGACGGCGCCGGGGACGGATCAGGATTCGACTTCGTGGTCCTACCCGGATCCGCGGTGGGCGGCGGGTGTCACCGTGTTCGACGACCGTGGCATGCCCGATCACGTCGCCCGCGTCAACACCTTCACCACCGCGCCGATGGAGGGCGACCGCGAGTTCACCGGCCACGGCGTGCTGACGCTGTTCGCCTCCACCGACCAGAGCGACCTCGACGTCTTCGTGAAGGTCTCGCTCCTGCCCGCCGATGGCGGTACTGATGGCGATGGCGATTCCGGTGCGAGCGCGGGACAGGCGATCAAGGTCAGCCAGGGCTGGCTGCGTGCCTCGCACCGCGCCGAAGACCCGGAACTGACCCGCGACATGCGCCCCTTCCACCGGCACACGCAGGTCGAGCCCCTCACTCCCGGCGAGGTCTACGAACTGCGCGTCGAGTTGCTGCCGATGTCCTTCCTCGCCGGCGCCGGTGATCGGATCCGGCTGGAGATCACGAATCAGGACTCACTGATCACCGACGCGCCGATGACCCACTTCTACGGGACCAAGGTCGGAACCGATACCTACCATCACGACCGTGCATATCTCTCGACGCTGCGGCTGCACGAGCGTCCCCGAACCTGAGTCTGAATCCCGAACCTGACCCTGAACGATCCGAGCGGAGCGATCCATGATCATGGCCTATCTCGCACAACCGGAACAGCAGCAGAACCTCGAATGGCTCGACGGCGGCACCCTGGCGATGCTGCTCGACGGCAAGGCCACTGACGGGCAACTGATGATCGGGCGCTTCGACGTCGCCGAAGGTGAGGCACCGCCCTACCACAAGCACACCCGCGAGGACGAGGTCTTCCTGCTGATCAAGGGCACCGCCCTGGTCTGGTGCGACGACCGGGAATACGAGCTCGCCGAAGGCGGCGTCGTCTACCTGCCCAAGAACATCCCGCACGGCTACCGCATCACCTCCAAGCGCGCCGACCTGCTGATGATCAACACGCCGGCCGGGATCGAGGGGATGTTCCGGGAGACCGGCCGGGACAAGTCCACGCCGCGCCCGCCCGGCTTCGAGGTCAAGCCCGATCCGGGTCTGGCCGCCAAGTACGGCAACGTCATCGTCGGGCCGCCGCGCTGAGCCGCCCGTCCACGATCAGCCGCCGCGCGCGGTCAACCGTGCACGATCAGCCGCAGTGCACGGTCAGCCGTCCATCCACGGTCAGCGCTTGTCCGACGCCCGGCTCGCCTCACCGCGCCTGCGACGCAGCGCCGCGGAGCGGGGCGGAAGCGTCCGCATGTGCGCCCGGATCCTCCCGAGGACGTCGCCGAGCTCTGCGACGTCCCGGTCGCTCAGCGGCGTGAACAGGACGCGCTGTACAACCTCGATGTGACCGGGCATCACCCGGTCCAGCAGGTCGCGGCCCTGCGCGGTGAGCGTGACGACGACGCCGCGCTCGTCTTCGGCCGAAGCCTCCTTGGCCACCAGACCGGCTTCGGCCAACAGAGAGACCTGATACGTCAGCCCACTGCGGCTGTGTACGAGCCGGTCCGCCACGTCGGTCATCCGCCCCCGCCCCCCGGCGGCCTCGCTGAGCACGGCGAGGATCTGGAACTGGATGAAGCTCAGGCCGCCCTCGTCGCGGAGCTGCTGGTCGACGGCGTGCTGGAGCAGGTTGCCGACCTCCATCAGAGCGAAGTAGGCGGCCAGTTGCTCGGGGTCCAGAGGTGTGGCGTCGGGCATGCGGCCCATTCTACTTGCTTCGAAATCGAAATACGTCTAGCATCGAATCGGCTTCGAATTCGAAGCACTGAGGAGTGGAGGCTCCGATGAAGGCAATCCGATTCCACGCATACGGCGGGCCCGGCGTGTTGCGCTACGAGGAGACCGAGCGGCCCGAGCCCGCGGCGGGCGAGGTCCTCATCAAGGTCTCGGCGACCTCGTTCAACCCGGCCGACGCCGGGATCCGCGCGGGCTACCTGCAGCAGGTCTTCCCGATCTCGCTCCCGCACATCCCGGGCCTGGACGTGGCCGGCCGGGTCGCCGCCCTCGGCGAGGGGGTGACGCGCTGGAAGGTCGGGGACGCGGTGTTCGGGTTCCTGTCGATGGTCCGGGACGGCGCGGCGGCCGAGTACGTGGCCACGCCGGCCGACGTCCTGGCCCCGGCGCCGACGAGCATCCCGCTCCAGGAGGCGGCCGCGCTGCCCGCGGCGGCCCTGACCGCGTGGCAGGCATTGTCCGAGCACGCGGAGCTCCAGCCCGGGGCCCGGATCCTGATCAACGGCGCGGGCGGCGGCGTCGGCGGATACGCCGTACAGCTCGCCAAGCGGGCCGGGGCCCACGTCATCGCGACCGCGAGCCCGCGCAGCGCCGAAGCGGTCCGCGCGCACGGAGCGGACGAGATCATCGACTACACCGCGACCGCCCCGGCCGAGGCGATCAGCGAGCCCGTCGATGTCGTGCTCAGCCTCGTCGCCGGCCCCGGATCAGACACCGAAGCCCTGACCGCGCTGATCCGGGACGCAGGGGTGATCGTCACCACGGCCACGCCCGCCACCGGCGACCCGGACCGCGCCGTGCGGGCCGTCGCCATGCAATTGCGGACCGACGCCGAGCAGCTCACCGAGCTCGCCAAGCTGGTCGACGCCGGAGAGCTGGCCGTCGAGATCAGCGCCACCCGCCCCCTGTCCGAAACCGCGGCGGTCCACGAACTCAGCGCCGGCGGCGGTATCCACGGCAAGGTCCTGCTCGTCCCGTCCAGCGCGGCGCGGTGAACGCCAAACCCCTCGTAGCCCCGAACCCCTACTAAGCCCTCGGAAAGGCCTCACCATGACGCAACAGCAACGCCAAGACCTCGACGAGATCCTGCGGCACGGCCCGCTCGACATCGGTGGCGACGTCGCCGAACAGCGCGCGATCTTCCACGAGATGATCGCTTCGGCGCCCCTGCCCGACGATGTCTCAACCAAGCAGGACGAACTCGGCGGCGTTCCCGTCGTGATCGTGGAGACCTCCCAGCTCGATCCGTCGGCCGTGATCTTCTATCTGCACGGCGGCGCGTACGCCCTCGGATCCGCACCCGACTCCGTCGGCCTGGCCTCAGACCTCGCCCGCCGCGTGGCGGCCCGGGCGATATCCGTCGACTACCGCCTCGCCCCCGAGCACCCGTTCCCCGCGGCCGTCGATGACGCGGTCGCCGCCTACCGCGCCCTGCTCGACCAGGGTGTGCCCAGCTCGGACATCGCCTTCGTGGGCGAATCGGCCGGAGGCGGCCTGGTCGCGGCCACCCTCGTCGCGCTCAAGGACGCCGGTGTCCCGCTGCCCGCCTCGGCCGCCGTCTTCTCCCCGTGGACCGATCTGACCGTGTCCGGAGCCAGCGCGACCGGCAAGGCCGCCCTCGACCCGGCCCTCACCCCCGAAGCACTGCGCACCAGGGCCCGCGACTACCTCGGCGTCCGCGACCCCGCCACCGCGCTGGCCAGCCCGATCTTCGCCGACCTCACCGGCCTGCCCCCGCTGCTCATCCAAGTCGGCTCGCACGAGATCCTGCTCGATGACGCCGTCCGGCTCGCCGCCCGCGCCGGAGAGCACGACGTCCCCGTGGAACTCCAGGTCTGGCCGGAGGTCCCGCACGTCTTCCAGGGCTTCGCCGCGATCCTCGACGACGCGGACCACGCCCTGAACGCCGCCGCCGCGTTCATCAAGCGCAACTGGGCCGACTGACCCCTGCCGCGATCAGCTGCGCGGCCGTACCGGAACGTGCATCTCGTCCACGCTGGTGACGGGGCGGTCGGCCGGCCGGGGGTGAGCGTCAGTCTCTGCCTCCGGGGGTGAGCGTGAGTCTCTGCCCGCTGATCGTCCCGGCCGGCGACCTGTCCCGGGCGTGTCCCCCGCGGCGGCGGCGAGAAGCGAATATTGTCCGTCTATGGGAACGAAGTGGGCACGACCCTGGTTCGCGGGAACCGCGGCATGCGTCGTCGTCGGCGTGGCCGTGCAGATGGTTCTGGCCTGGCGGAACCACATGCCCGTACTCGCCGACACCGGCGAGCCGTTCCAGACCTTCGGCGGCAGCCCGGCGGGGCGGGCCCTGAACGTCCTCGCGTTCTTCACCGTCCAGTCGAACCTGATCGTCGGCGGCACCTGCCTGCTGCTCGCCCTCAATCCGAACCGGACCTCGACCGTGTTCCGGGTGTTCAGGCTGATCGGGGTGGTCGCGATCGCGGTGACCGGCCTGGTCTACCACGTCGCGCTCGGCAACCTGCTCGAACTCGACACCTGGGCCCTGGTCGCCGACAGACTCCTGCACCTCGTGGTACCGATCCTGGCGGTACTGGGGTGGCTCGCGTTCGGCCCCCGCGGCCTGACCTCACCGCGGGTCGTGACGCTGACCGTCCTGTACCCACTCGCCTACATGGCCTTCACCGCCATCCGCGGCCCGCTGTCCTCGAATTGGTACCCCTACCCGTTCGCCGATGTGCACGCCCTGGGCTACCTGCGGGTGATCCTCAACGGCCTTTGGATCTGCCTGCTGTTCATCGCGCTCGCCGCGGCGGCGGCCTGGCTGGACCAGCGCTTGCCCGGCAAGGCTGAGAATCGTGGTGCCCGGGTGTGAAGCGCCTGTGCGCGTTTTGTGAACGGGCTTTGCGACAGTGGGCGTCATGGACAGCTTCCGCTTCGAGGGCCACGACGTCGGCTACCTGCGGGCCGGCTCAGGCGAGCCGATCGTGTTCCTGCACAACGGCGGAACCACGCACCGCATCTGGACCCCGCAGATCGAGCACTTCGCCGCCACGCACGACGTCATCGCGCCGGACATGCTCGGCTACGGCGCGTCGGACAAACCGCGGGTGGATTACACGCTCGATCTCTACACGCGCATGCTCGCCGCCCTCATCGAGCACTTGGATCTGCGCGCCGTCACGTTGGTCGGCAACTGCGTCGGCGCCGCGACCGCGCTACGCTACGCGGCCGGCGAGCCCGGGCCCGGCCGCGTAAAGCAGGTCATCGCCATCAATATCCTGACACCCGACACCGTCGCCCGCGGCGCCCTGGGCCCCTTCGTCGGTCTGGCACGGCGCAGCGCGCTGGCGGCGAAGTCCCTCGGCCGGCTGCCGGTGCCCGCCGCCATCAGCAGCCGCGTCTTCCAACGGACGCACTTCGTCGACCCGGCGCGCGTCGACCGCTCCATCCTCGCCGACCTCCGCGGACGCTACCGCGACCGGGCCCAGAACCGAGTCCTGATGAGCCTGGCGGCCAACATGCGCAGCTTCACCGCCGCCGACCCCGTCGCCGATGTCAAGGTGCCGGTACTGACCGTCTGGGCCGCGTCCAACCGCATCCTGCCGCTGTCCGCGGGACGGCGGCTCGGCCCGGCGTCGCAGCCCTCGATCATCGTCCCCGGCGGCCACCTCGCGATGCTGGAGCAGCCCGAGGCGGTCATCGCGGCGATCGAGTCAACGTTCGCGGACGCACAGGGGTCCGAGAAATAGACCTCGCGCTCAACCGCCGTCCTCGGTCGCCTTCTGGATTCGATGGCCGGTCCCGCCGTCGAGACGCTCCTGCCAGTCGGTGAGCAGCTTCTCAAGGGCTTGCCGTTCCTCACCTGCGAGCAGCCCGAGAAGCCGGTGCTCGTTGCGCATATGCGCGGCGAAAGCCTCATCGATCAGCCGGCGGCCGGCTTCGGTGAGGGCGACCATGCGCCCCCGTCCGTCCTCCTCGGTACGACGGCGGCTGACGAGCCCGGCCCGCTCCAGGCGGTCGATCCGCTTGGTCATCGCGCCCGTGGTCACCATCGTGTGTGCGGCGAGTTCGCCCGGGGCCCGCTCGAAGGGGGCGCCCGCCCGGCGCAGCGCGGCCAGCACGTCGAACTCGCCCTCGCCGAGCCCGAAACGTTCATAGACCACGCGCAGCTCGGCGGTCAGGCGCGCCGCCAGCCGGTGCAGACGGCCGATCACCGCCTGCGGGGAGACGTCGAGATCGGGCCGCTCGCGGCGCCACTCGGCCTGGATCGCGGCCACGTGATCGGCGGGCGCGCTCGTCATACCGGTGTCCGCCGACACACCGATGTCCGCCGTCATACCGGTGTCCGCAGCCTGCTCCCTCTCCTGGTTCACAACCTCACCCTACCTAGATAACTTCCACGGAAGCTATATTAACTTCCATGGAAGCTAGTACTCGCTGGACCGCGCTGACCGCGATCCCGCCGATCGCCTGGGGCGCCAACTATTACGTCGCCCATGCCTACCTGCCGGCGGACCGGCCACTGTGGGGAGCCACCCTGCGCGCGCTACCGGCCGGACTCGTCCTGTTGGCCATCGCCCGCCGCCGACCGCACGGCCGGTGGTGGTGGCGCTCCGCCGTCCTCGGCCTGCTGAACACCGCGACGTTCTTCGTCCTGGTCTACATAGCCTCCACACTCCTGCCGACCAGCATCGCCTCCACAGTCATGGCCGCCTCGCCGCTGGCGATGCTGCTGATCGCCTGGATGCTGGCCGGACAGCGGGCAACGCGCGCACACCTGATCGGCGCGGTGGCGGGCCTGGCCGGAGTAGCACTGATGCTGCTGGGCGGCGCCGGGGAGAAGGTCAGCCTGTCCGGCGTCCTGGCCTCCGCGGCGGCGATGCTCACCTCCACGGTCGGCTACGTGCTCTCAGCGCGCTGGCGCGACGGCGCGGACCCGCTGGCCATGACGGCGTGGCAGCTCACCATCGGCGGCCTGGCACTCCTTCCGCTCGCCGTCATCGCCGAGGGGGCGCCTCCCGTGGCGAAGCCGAGCGTGGTGCTGGCGTTCGGGTACGCCGCCTTGGTGGCGACCGCGCTCGCCTTCGCCTTGTGGTTCGGCGGGCTGCGGCACCTGTCGGCCGGAACCGTGGGCCTGCTCGGGTTGCTCAATCCCCTGACCGGCGTGTTGCTGGGCACTCTGCTGGCCGGCGAAACGCTCGGCACCCGCCAATGGTGCGGACTGGCGCTGGTGATCGGCGGAATCCTGCTCGGACGGCAGCGCGCGCAGCCCCGCTCCCCGAAAGTCGCCGCCGAAAGCAGCCCCCGCGATATAGTCGGTTCCGACTATTAGGGATCGGTGATGTTGATGGCGAGACGAAGGGTCTCCAACCCGCTGGCGTTGGCGGTGCTCGGGCTGTTGCAGGAACAGTCGATGCACCCCTACGAGATGGCGTCCACCCTGCGGGAGCGCCACAAGGACGGCAGCTTCAAGGTCAACTCGGGGTCGTTGTACGACACGGTCGAGGCGCTGGTCCGGCACGGGTGGATCGAGCCGGTGCAGACGGCGCGCGACGGCCGGCGGCCGGAGCGGACCGTGTACGCGCCGACGGAACTCGGCCAGGGGGAATTCGTGCGCTGGGTCGACGAGCTCGTCCGCACGCCGGTCGCGGAGTACCCGAAGTTCATCGCGGCCGTCTCCTACCTCGGCGCGCTCGGGCCGGACGGTGCGGCGGACGCGTTGACCGAGCGGGCCGGGCATCTGGTCCAGCGGATCGAGCAGACCCAGGCGGTACTCGACCAGACGGTCGGCTCCGGCGCGGTTCCGCGGCTGTTCATGATCGAGGTCGAGTGCGCCTTGCACGCCTGGCGGGCCGAGCTCGACTGGACCCGGCGGACCGTCGCCGAGATCGGCGACGGCCGCCTGCCCTGGCCTCGGGTCGAACGCACCGAGCAAGGCTGGACCTGGTCGGCGGCCGACGACGGGAAGGGATCCGAGCGATGAGTGAGACGGCAACGGATACCGAGGCACTAGCTATATCCACCGAGGTGCTGATCGTCGGAGCCGGGCCGGCCGGACTGTTGCTCGCCGCCGAATTACGGCTGGCCGGCGTCGACACGATCGTGATCGAGCGCCACGCCCGGCGGCCGGACTTCTGCCGGGGCTTCAATCTCAACGCCCGCGCCCTGGATCTGCTCGCGCGCCGCGGACTCGCCGACCGGTTCGTCAGCGAGGGCTGGCAGGTTCCGAACGCCCCGGTCTCGGGCCTGCCGGTGACGTTCCACCTCGCCGGCACCCACACCGACCATCCCTTCACCCTCGGCATCCCGCAGACCCGCGTCGAGGAGGTCCTTGAGGCCCACGCCGTCAGCCTGGGCGCCGACATCCGGCGCGGCCACGAACTCCGTGCCCTGCATCAGGTCGACCAGTCCGTGAGCGCCACCATCGCCACCGATGCCGGCGAGTACCGGGTGCGCGCCGCGTATCTGGCCGGCTGCGACGGCGGCCGCAGCACCGTGCGCAAACTGGCCGGCATCGACTTCCCCGGTACCGCCGCGACCCGCCACACCCTGCTCGGCGACGTCGAACTCACCGATCCCGCGGCGCTGCCGTTCGGCGCCACCGACGGCCCCGGCGGCACGGTGTTCGCCATCCCCCGCCCCGGCTACGTACGGATCATCACCGCGGACCAGGATCCCCCGGCGGACAAGGACACCCCCGTCCCGCTGAGCCTGCTTCAGAACGCCGTCGACACCGCGCTCGGCCGGCACGTCGAGCTGCGCGCCGCACGCTGGCTGACGCGCTTCGGCGACGCCGCCCGGCAGGCCGCCGAATACGTGCGCGGCCGGATCGTCCTGGCCGGGGACGCCGCGCACATCCACCCGCCGGCCGGCGCGATCGGGGTCAACGTCGCCCTGGACGACGCCTTCAACCTCGGCTGGAAACTCGCCGCCACCGTCCGCGGCACCGCGCCGACGGGCCTGCTCGCCAGCTATCACACCGAGCGCCACGCGGCCGGTGCCCGGGTGCTGGCGAACACCCGGGCCCAAGTCCTCCTCGCCCAGGCCGACAGCCAGCTTCGGCCTCTGGTCGACCTGCTCACCCGCGTCGCCAAGCACCCGGCTGGCAACCGCGCCTTCGTCGAGACCGTCACGGGCCTGGACACGCGATACGACATGCTGCCCGACGCCGACCACCCCTGGCTCGGCAGACTGTGCCCCAACCTCGCGCTGGCCACCGACACTGGAGCCACCGACCTGGCCACGTTCCTGACCCCCGGCCGCGCATTACTGCTCGACCTGGCCGAGGGATCCGGCATCAGCGAGTCGGCACGCGGATGGGAAGACCGCGTCGATGTCGTCCGAGCCACCTGCCCGGAGCACCCCGAACTACGTGCCGTCCTGGTCCGTCCGGACGGCCACATCGCTTGGCTCCAGACCACCGTCCACGATCACACCGACGGCATCCGGCAGGCACTGGAACGCTGGTTCGGTCCCGCCCTGCAAACCGCGGGCCTTCCAGCCGGGTAAGCACCCGCCGAACACCCGCCGAACCCGTCGTCAACCGCTCGGCCGGTCACCGAGCGGTTCCCGCTCCGGCTCCCTTCCGGGCGAGAACGCCGAGGCTGGGCACGTTCGGAGTGTCGCCGTCTCTCAGGCTCGGCAGCCAGACGTCCACGTCGACCAGGCCCGGCGGCTGGATCTCCAGACCGGTCAGCCACGGCGCGATCTGCTCGGCGGATCGGGGCGTGAACGGCACGCCGGTGAACTGCAGGTAGTTCCGGGCCGCCTGCTGCTGCGCCGCCAGAGCGGCGCGGTCATGGCTGCCGTGCGAGATCGCGAGATAGCTGCCCGGCCCGCACGGCTCCATGAACGCCCGCACGATCCGCGCGGCGTCGGCATCGTCCGGGATGAAGTGCAGCACCGCGAACATCAGCACGGCGACCGGCTTGCTCCAGTCGATGGTGTCGCGCACCACCGGATGGTCCAGCACCACCGGCGGCTCACGAAGATCGGCCAGCGCCGCGTGCGCAGTGGGGTTGTCGGCGAGCAGTGCCCGAGCGTGGGCGATGGCGACCGGATCCATGTCGATGTAGACGACCGTGGCCTCAGGAGCGACGGCCTGAGCGACTTCATGAACGTTGCCGGCCGTGGGAACGCCGGACCCGAGGTCGAGGAACTGCCGGATCCCATAGGTGGTCACCAGTTCGTCGACGACATGCCGCAAGAACGCCCGATTGGCCCGAGCCCAGGCCGGCAAGGTCGGCAGCGCCTCCGCCGCACGCCGGCCGGCCTCACGGTCGGCTTCGAAGTTCTGCGAACCGCCAAGCCAGAAGTCATAGATCCGCGCGATACTCGCCCGGCTGGGGTCGACTTCGGGCAGGCTCAGCGCCAACTCGGCGGCGTCGATGGAGTCCATACGCCTAATAGTGGCGCGGAATCGGCGATGAAGGTTGGTTGTGCTGGTCCGAACAGCCATAGCCGGTTCACGGGGATCGGCGGCCCGAACCGATCCCAGTCGGCGGCGCGGTCAGCGGTCAGCGATCAGCGATCAGCTGAACCCGGTAACCGTAACCACATCCGTCGTGTACCCCTCAACAACCTCCAGCATCGGCTCCAGCCCCAGACCCGGCCCGCCGGGAACCGCGATCCGGCCCTCGCTCATGCGGATCGGCGCCGTGACGTCGGTGGCGAAGTAGCGCTCGGAGGGGACGATGTCGGCGGGAAGTGTGAAGCCCGGCAGTGCCGCGAGCGCCAGGTTGGCCGCCTGCCCCAGCCCGGTCTCCAGCATCCCGCCGCACCACACCGGCACGCTGTGCGCGACGCAGACGTCGTGGATCCGTCGCGCCTCCAGGTAGCCGCCGACCCGGCCGGCCTTGATGTTGACGATCGCGCACGCCCCCAGGCCGATGGCGTCGGTGGCGGCGCGCGCGGAGGTGATGGACTCGTCCAGGCAGATCGGGGTGCGCAGCATGCGGGCCAGGGCGGCGTGGTCGCGCAGGTCCCCGGAGCCCAGCGGCTGCTCCAGCATCACCAGGTCGAAGGCGTCCAGGGCGGCCAGGTGGCGGGCGTCGGCGAGGGTGTAGGCGGCGTTGGCGTCGGCCTGGAGCGCGATGTCCGGGAAGCGCTCGCGGATCGCCCGGACCGGTTCGAGGTCCCAGCCCGGCTCGATCTTGAGCTTGATCCGGCGGTAGCCCTGGTCCACGTAGCCGGAGACCTCTGCGATGAGCAGACCGATCGTGTCAGCGATACCCACCGACACCCCGCAGTCCACGACCGTGCGGACCGCGCCGAGATGGTCGGCGTAGGAGGTCCTGCGCGCCCTGAGCCACGCGTCCATGACCGCCATCTCGACCGTCGCCTTGGCCATGGGGTGGCCGGGGAACGCCGCCATCGCGGCAGCCGCCCGAGCCGGTGTGAGCTCGTCGAGCGCGGCCACCGCCGGCAGGAGGAAGCGCCGGATGATCTCCGCGGCGCCGTCGAGGTACTCCTCCGAGTAGCCGGGTTCGGGCATGGCGACGCACTCGCCCCAGCCCGGCCCCTCAGAGGTGTCGGCGCGCAGCAGCAGGATGTCACGATTCAGCTCAAGGCCCAGCGAGGTCCGGAAGGGCGTACTGAGCGGGATGTCGATCCGGCGCAGTTCGACGCGCTCGAGCTTCATGCCGTCATTCTGCCGCGAACCAGTCGCCTTAGCTTCATCGGACAGCGCCGGTGCCAGTGCCAGTGTCGGTGCCAGTGCCGGTGCCAGTGCCAGTGCTGCCAGTGCCGGTGCCGCCCGACTGTGCCGACTTATACAAAGCCGCCACCTGACCCGGCGTGAGGCTGTTGGCGAAAACACTCATCTGGTCGATGAGCCCGGTGTAGGCGTCGAGTCCGGCGTTGCTCTGGTTGCTGCCGATGTCAGCGCGGCTGAGGGCGAAACTAGCCGGAATCGCCCCGACAGCCGTGCCGTTGGCGTAGACCGTGATCTGGCTGCCGTCATCGACGTAGGTGAGGTAGGTCCAGGTGTTGAGCGGCGCCGCGTAGTCGACCGAGTAGTCCTCTACATAGAACGACGTCGCCCCGACCAACCCGGACGTGCCGTTCTGCTGGATCTTCAGCGAGCTGTCGCCTTGCACCCGCGGACCATCGAGCAGGTTCGCGCTACCGGATCTCGCGCTCGGGTTCACCCAGGCACCGACCGCCCAAGGCGTCTGGAGATTCGGCGCGGAGGTGACGATCGGGGAGGCCGTGCCGTCGAACTTCGCCGCATCCCCGACCCTGCCGGGCACCAGCGTCGTCGTGCCGGTGACGGTTCCGTTGAAGTGGCTGCTGCCGGTGTCCTGGATGACGCCGTTCGCCTGGCTGTCGAACGTCCAGTCGTCCACCAGGCTTGGTGCGGTCCCCACGGAGAACGAGACCGTCGTGGCGTTGGAGGACTGTCCCGCGCTGTTGGATTGGATGGCGGAGAGTGTGTGCGAGCCGGTGGACAGTGGCGCCGACGGCGTGCAGAGCCAACTACCGCCGGCGGTCACGGTGGCCGAGCATATCAGTGCATTGTTCTCGGTCACGTTGACCGTCGCGCCAGACACCCCGGTGCCGGTGACCGTGGGCAGCGACGTCGCGAGGGCGGAGCCGTTGACCGGGCTGGTGATCTTCGGCGAGGTGATCGGGGCTATCGACAACAGCGTGGTGAGCTGCTTGGCGAAGGCGACCGTGCTACCAGTCGGCCTGGTCGGGAACGGCGTGGAGGCCGAGGCGAACTGATCGCCGCGGGTCAGCCAGTCGATCGGCGCCGGAGCCGTGTTGTCGGCGAGCGCCGTGCTCAGCGTATTGAAATACAACTGCCAGTTCGGCACGTAGTAGCTGTTGACCATCCCCGAGTAGACGTGCGCCGCGTAGTTCTGAAGATCCCCATTGCCGGCCGACGACCCGGAGTCGCTGAACCAGGTCGTCCACAGATGCAGCAGGTTGGAGCGCAGGGCGGCGGACTCGGTCGGGTCGTCACCGGCGACGAGGGCGTCCCTGACGTAGGTACCGAGCATGAATGCCGGGACCGTGCCGAGTACATGGTCGTCGAGGTCCATCGCCTGAAGCCAGGTCTGAGTCAGGGCATTGAACTTCGTCAGATCCTTCGCCTGGTAGGCGTTGCCGATCTGCGGCAGCTCGGCGTTGGCCCAGTCCGTGACGACCTGGTTGGCGACGTCGGCGAGGTCGTAGTCGAAGGCAGCAGTCTGCGTCGCCGATCGCGCCGCGGGTGTGAGCAGCGGCAGGGCCGTGGCGAACGTCTGGACGTCGAAGTTCGGCGCCGTGCTGTCGGTCAGGGACGGTGTCCGGCCGAGCGGGGATTCCTGACCGCAGCATTTCACCGGTCTGGCGTAGGCCTTGGCGATGGCCGACCACGCGGCGCTCGCTTGGTTCGTGCCGTACCGGCCGAGCGCGTATCGGGACAGCCAGGTGTCGAGGTCGAACTCGGTGGCGTGCCACGGCATCTCGGCGAACAGCTCGAACGCCGCCGGATCGTTGACGCCCTCGGGCTGGAACGCGATGCCGGTCATGTGACCGCCGCCCTTGGCCAGCTCGGCGAAGTAGCGGTCCAGCCACACCTGTCCGTTCCCGCCCATCGCGGTCTGCCCGCCGCCGAACGGGATGGTGCCGAACAGCCAGTTCGTGTTCGGCCAGTCGGCGTCGCGGTTCGGCATGGAGGAGCCGGTGTCGGTCGTACCGTCGGCGATGAGCAGATGGGAGAGCTGCGCGGGAGTCAGACCGTTCAACTCGCTGGAGCGCGGGTTGGCCTGCCAACCGAGCTGCATCCAGGTCGCCCCGGGCTCGCCGGCCTGCAGGGCGGTCATGATGGCGCCGGCCGCGGCGCCCGGGTCGATGTTCCCGGCGTTCCCGCCCTCTTGCAGGGGGTTCATGCGGTACATGGTGCTGCCGCCGAACAGCGTGTCGGCCTGCTTGTAGTAGTCGGCGGCGACCTTCGGGAACAGCGGGTCGGTCGGAGCCAGCCAGGACGGCCGCTGCGCGCCGCCCCACGTGCCCTGGGGGACGACGTAGGGCGGATTCCCGTTGTCCGCGGTGGAGTTCTTCGCGGCGAAGTCGGTGGGGACGGTGCCGAAGTAGCCCGGTATCACCGGGGTGATGCCCAGCTGTTTGCACCGCTCAACGATCTTGCTGGCCAGGGCGGCGTCGGCGTCCAACAGCGACTGGGGAATCGGCGCGGTGTCGTTGGAAAGGTTCTGCATCACCCACCACGGTTGGGTTCCGGAGAGCGGGATCCATGCGCGCGCCTGATCCGCCGTATAGCCGTAGTCCTCCAGGACCTTCTCGTACACCGCGTCGGTGCCCGGCAGTACGTAGACCTGGTTGATGCCGTGCAGCGCGTACATGTCCAGCAGGTTCTGCCACTCGGCCCAGCTCATGTAAGGATTCGTATAGCCGTCCTGGGTGTCGTTGCCTTCGTACCGATTCGCCGCGTTGGACGACTGGGTGATGGCCTCTGGTGGCGCGGGCAGGACGTGGGGAACCTTCGGGTGGAAGTCCCCCAAGCCCTCGTCGGCATGAACGACGTACTTCAGGTACCAGCCAGCGCCTTCTGAAGCGGCGGACAGGCTCGACGCCCGGATCTCGATTCGCCCCGGGACGCCGTGGATCGAGAACGTCTCCGGTCCGCCGGCCGGGGTGACCTGGAAGCAGACCTGCCTCGCCGCCGGCCCGATCACCCGCGACAAAAGCGCCGACTCTGCTTCCGTGCCGACCGCCGACCGGCCGCATCCCGGCCGGTCCGGTGCCGCGCTCGCGGCGGCTGTCGGCACACCCACCACCGCGGTCAGCACACAGGCGGCCGCGATCATCAGGGAACGTAGACGGCGTCTCGCATGGGTCGCCATGGACAGTCCTCTCTCGAACGGCGCAGCCAGAGTGGCCGATCGGCACCTACCAGAGTTAGTAACGGAACGTTCGTTACCATCCAGCGGCCTTGAGACTCTGTCAAGAGGCTGGTTCCGGAAAGCAGCCCACCGCACTGTCGCGCCTGGCGGTGACGCGTGCCGTCATCTGCGTATTGACGCTTCCCTGACGCCTTGCTACGTCTTCACAGTGAAGCGTTCTCTAATGCTCATCCTCAGTCTTCTGATGACACTCGTCCCTCTGGCGGTCGCCGCCCCCGCACGGGCCGCCACCATCTGCGACAAGTACTGCGACGCACGGGACCCCGCGCTGTCCCCGGTGGACCGGCAGCCGGTCAGCACCAGCATCTACTCGCGCAGCATCGTGCTCCATTCCGACGACAACGACGACATGATGTGGGCCAGCATCGACAACGGGAACCCCGGCGACGAGGTCTGGATGGACCGGTCCTTCGACGGCGGGCAGACCTGGTCCTCCGGCAGCAAGATCGGCGACACCACCGTCCCCAGCGGCGACCGCGGCTGGCGGACCCTGATGTACAACAACGACGACTGGAACAACCTGGGCGTCGGCGCGATGCGCGCCTGCGGCAAGGCCGGCGACCGCGCCGAGATCGCCTGCACCCCCTGGGCCCGCACCACCTGGAACGCCGCGGACCGGCGCCGCGCCGCGGCCACCGCGGAGATGATGTTCTACAACACCTCCACCGGCCTGTTCAACACCACCGGCTGGTGGAACTCGGCGAACGCGCTCACCGCGGTCATCGACAACATCCGGGCCACCGGCATGAACAGCTACGAGTACGCGGTGTCCACCACCTACAACGACAACATCAACGCGCAAGGCGGCAACTTCACCAACTCCTACATCGACGACACCGGCTGGTGGGGCCTGGCCTGGGTGGACGCCTACGACCTGACCGGTGACACCCGCTACCTCGCCACCGCCGAGACCGACGCCAACTACATGGCCCAGTACTGGGACTCCACGTGTGGCGGCGGTGTGTGGTGGAGCACCGCGAAGACCTACAAGAACGCCATCCCCAACGAGCTCTACCTGCGACTCACCGCCGCGCTGCACAACCGCGTCTCCGGCGACACCGTCTACCTCCAGCGGGCCCAGGCGGAGTGGAACTGGTTCCAGGCCAGCGGCATGATCAACAGCTCCCACCTCATCAACGACGGCCTGACCTCCGGCTGCGCCAACAACGGACAGCCCACGTACACCTACAACCAGGGCGTGATCCTGGGCGGCCTCACCGAGCTGTACAAGGCCACCGGCGACAGCTCACTGCTCACCAGCGCCACCGCCCTGGCCAACGCCTCCACCACCAGCACCGCCCTCAACCCGAACGGCGTACTCACCGACCCGGGCGAACCAGGCACCAACGGCGGCGGAGACGGCCCATCATTCAAGGGCGCCTACGTCCGCGGCCTGTCCTACCTGAACACCACGCTCTCCAACCACCCGTACAGCGCCTACCTCACCAGCCAGGTGAACAGCGCCTACCAGAACGACCGGGACGCACTCGACCAGTACGGCTACCACTGGGCCGGCCCGCTCGACAGCATTGACGCCGCCCGCCAGCAAAGCGCATTGGACTTGCTGAACGCCGCGGGATGACAGTTGCCTGTTGGCCAGTGCGGGCTGACAGTGCGGGCTGACAGTTGCGGAATTCTGCCCTCAGGCCACAGGCCGCACGAATCAGCCTCCGGCGCGGCCGACGATGCCGCGCCGGAGGATGTCCCAGTCGACCTGCCCGGCAGCAGCGGCCGCAACCGCTACCACTCGGCATCACGCAGACCACCTCGCCCCATGCCAAGAACAACGACCGACCCAGACCAAGTCACTGATCGACCGGACACGCTCCAGAGCGCCGCCGCCGGTACCGTCACGCCGAACGCCACCGCGATCGAGCACGGCCTCTGACGCTGTGACGGCTAGATCGCGGTGAAACCTCCGTCGGCGGCGACCACGGCCCCGGTCACGAAGCTGGAACGGGGCGCGTCAGATCACGCGCGCCATGGCGCGCCAGTGCGGGGTCAACTGTTCGAGTGAATACCGGCCGTCGCAGTATACGAATTCACTCCCCGGAGCCGACAATCAGACAAGTAGGTCACCAAACAACAGAAGGCCGGAATCCCCATGAACCATCACCCGAAGGCCGCCAGCCGGGTCGAGCACGTCTTCGAGCTCTTCGACACCGACGGCAACGGCTTCATCGAGGCCACCGACATCGAGCTCATGACGAACCGGGTGGTCACCGCCGCGACCGGCTCCGACCAGGGGGCGAAGGACGCGATCCGGGCCGCCTTCGAGCGCTACTGGGCCACGATGGCCACCGAGCTCGACGACGGCGACGGACGGATCACCGTCGAGGAGTTCCGGCCCTTCGTGCTCAACCCGGAACACTTCGGGCCGGCCGTGGACCAGTTCGCCGATGCGCTGTCCGCACTCGGCGACCCGGACGGCGACGGGCTCATCGAGCGCCCCGTCTTCGAGGCGCTGATGAAGGCGATCGGCTTCGGGCACGAGAACCTGCACGCGCTGTTCGACTCCTTCGAGCCCAACGCCCAGGATCAGATCGAGGTCGAGGTGTGGCGGGCGGCGATCGTGGAGTTCTACGAGCCGGAGAACGGCGACACCCGCGGCAACCACCTGATACCGGCGCAGGCGCGCTGAGCGCCCACCGAAAGGAGAGCTCGGTGCTGCTGCTCATCTCCCCGGCCGACGTCGAAGAAGCCCGCGACTGCGCGAAGGCGGCGCAGTTCCTGGACATCGTCGACGTCAAGAAGCCGGACGAGGGCTCGCTCGGTGCGAACTTCCCGTGGGTGATCAGGGAGATCCGCGACGTCGTCCCGGCGGACAAGCCGGTGTCCGCGACCGTGGGGGACGTCCCCTACAAGCCGGGCACGGTCGCCCAGGCGGCGCTCGGCGCGGTCGTCTCGGGCGCCACGTACATCAAGGTCGGCCTCTACGGATGCACGACGCCCGAGCAGGCCATCACCGTCATGCGGGGCGTCGTGCGGGCGGTGAAGGACTACCGGCCCGAAGCGCTCGTCGTCGCCTCGGGGTACGCCGACGCCCACCGGATCGGCTGCGTCAACCCGCTCGCGCTGCCCGATATCGCCGGCCGCTCCGGCTGCGACGCGGCCATGCTCGACACCGCGATCAAGGACGGGACCCGGCTGTTCGACCATGTGCCGCCCGAGCTCTGCGCGGAGTTCGTCCGGCGGGCCCACGACACCGGCCTGCTCGCGGCGCTGGCGGGCAGCGTCGGGGTGGACGATCTGGGCACGCTCACCGGCATCGGCACGGATATCGTCGGCGTGCGCGGGGCGGTCTGCGAGCGCGGCGACCGCAATACCGGACGGATCCAACCGCACCTGGTGGCCGCCTTCCGGGCGCAGATGGACCGGCATGCCCGCGATGCTGGTGATGCCCGCGATGCCCCCGCCGCCCCCGATGCCCGCGAGCAGACGACCGTCGCCGCCGGGAACTGAGTCGTCGACATGACGACTGAGCCCCGTCGCCCGCACGAGGGGCACGGCGACACCTTCGCGGTCCTCGATCCCGCGACCGGCGAGCCCTTCGACGACGCGCCCGATCAGCAGCCTGAGGAACTGGACGCGATCGTCGAACGGGCCCACACGGCCTGGCGCGGGTGGCGGGTCGACCCCGACGCCCGCGCCGCCGCGCTGCTCGCGGCGGCCGACGCGGTCGAGGCGGCCGGGCCCGACCTGGCTCCGCTGCTCACCCGCGAACAGGGCAAGCCGCTGCCCGAGTCATACGCGGAGGTCGCCCGCACAGCGGCGCGCCTGCGCTACTTCGCCGCGCTGCGCCCGGGAACCCAGCCGATCACGGACGGCCGGCCGGTGCGCAGCGAGGTCCGCTGGCGACCGCTCGGGCCCGTCGCCGCGATCGTCCCGTGGAACTTCCCGCTCCAACTCGCCTCCGCGAAGTTCGCCCCCGCGCTCGCCGCGGGCAACACGGTGGTGCTCAAGCCCTCCCCGTTCACGCCCCTGGCCACCAGGATGCTGGGATCCGTGCTCGCCACAGCCCTGCCCGAGGACGTGCTGACGGTCGTCACCGGCCGCGAACCCCTCGGCGAGCGCCTCGCGTCCCACCCGGGCATCCGCCACGTCACCTTCACCGGCTCGATTCCCACCGGCCGCGCCGTGGCGCGGGGCGCGGCGTCCTCTCTCGCCCGGGTCACCCTGGAACTGGGCGGCAACGACGCCGCGATCCTGCTCGATGACGTGGATGTGGAGCAGATCGCGGATCGGCTGTTCTGGGCGGCGTTCCGCAACTGCGGGCAGATCTGCATGGCGGTCAAGCGCGTCTACGCCCCGGCCCGGCTGTACTCCGAGGTCGTCGACGCCCTCGCGCAGCGCGCGAAGAGCACCGTCGTGCGGCCGGGGCTGGAAGCGGGGTCGCAACTGGGCCCGATCAACAATGCCCTTCAATTCGCCCGCGTCGAGCACTATGCGGCCCGGGCCCTGGCCGACGGCGCCCGCGCCGCGGCCGGCGGACACCGGCTCGACCGGCCGGGCTACTTCTTCGCCCCGACGATCCTGGCCGACGTCCCGTCCGAGAGCCCGGTGGTGACTCAAGAGCAGTTCGGCCCGGTGCTGCCGGTGCTCGCCTATCGACGTGTCGAGGACGCGGTCGAGGCGGCCAACGACACCGGCTTCGGGCTGGGCGGCTCGGTGTGGGGAACCGATCTGGACCGGGCCGAGGCGGTGGCCGAACAGCTGGAGTGCGGGACGGTCTGGATCAACCATCACGGCGAGCTCTCCCTTGCCCAGCCGTTCGCGGGAATCAAGGAGAGCGGCGTCGGGGTCGCGGGCGGCCCTTGGGGCTTCTCCGGGAATCTCAGGCCGTTCGTCGTGCACCGGCCCCAGGAGGCGTGAGGTGAGCGTTCCGGCGGGCACTCGGGTAGGCGTTCCGGCGGGGGTTCCAGCGGGCATTCAGTTCGGTGCGGCGGTACTGCGTTCATACGAGAGCCGATTCGCCCTCGAGAAGGTGACCCTGAACGCGGGGCCGGCCGCCGACGAGATCCTGGTCCGGATCGCAGGCTGCGGGATGTGCCGGACCGACCTCGCGGTTCGCCGCTCCGCGGGCCGCTCGCCGCTGCCGGCCGTCCTGGGCCACGAGGGCGCCGGGGTCGTCGTGGAGACGGGCGGTCCGGACACGCGGCTGAGCGTCGGCGACCACGTCGTGCTGAGCTTCGACTCCTGCGGACACTGCCGCGCCTGCATCAACGGCTCCCCCGCCTACTGCGGCTCCTTCGCCGAGCTCAACCTCTTCGGCGGGCGCAAGGAGAACGCCGGGCGGTTCACCGACGCGGCCGGCAACCCCCTGGCCCCCCGATGGTTCGGCCAGTCCTCATTCGCCGAGTACGCGATGGTCCCGGCCCGCAACGCCGTCCGGGTCGATCCCGCGCTGCCCGTCGAACTGCTCGGCCCGCTCGGCTGCGGATTCCTCACCGGCGCCGGAGCGGTCCTCAACACCTTCCGCGCCGGCCCCGGGGACGCCATCGCCGTCCTCGGGGCGGGAGCGGTGGGCCTGTCCGCGGTCATGGCGGCGACCGCTGCCGGAGCCGTGACCATCGCCGTCGACCAGCACCCTGAACGGCTGGCGATGGCCGAGCGCTTCGGCGCCATCGCCCTGTACGGGACGGCCGACCTCCCCGACCGTATCAAGCAACTGACAGACGGCGGCGTGCGGTACGCGCTGGACACCACGGCCTCACCCCGGCTGATCAACGACACACTCAGGGCCCTGCGACCAACCGGCCACCTCGGCCTGGTGGCACGGCTGCCCACGACGCTGCCGCTCGAACCCGGAACCCTCGACCGGGGCCGGAAGCTGTCCCACATCTGCGAGGGCGACGCGGTGCCGGGCCTGCTGATCCCGCGGCTGACAGCACTCTGGCAGGCCGGCCGCTTCCCCTTCGACCAGCTGATCCGCACCTACCCGCTCGAGGAGATCAACGAGGCCGAGCACGACTGCCAGACAGGCCGCGTCGTCAAACCGGTCCTGATACCGCGAACCGAGAAGGAGTACCCATGACGGTCGACGTGCCGCAGCGGAACAGCGGCGAGGGAGGCGTGGACGACGGCATCGGCGTCACCGCCCTCCTGGTCGCCGCGGCCCGCGCGATCGAGACCCACCGCCCCGACAGCCTGGCCCAGGACCCCTACGCCGAGCACTTCGTCCGCGCCGCACCGGCCTCCGCGGGCTGGCCCGTCCACCCCCAACAGGTCCCAGACGGCGACGCCAACCCCCTGTGGGGCCGCTTCGCACGCTACTTCGGCCTACGAACCAGGGTCCTGGACGACTTCCTCCACCAATCGGTACACGCGGGCGCACGCCAAGTCGTCCTCCTCGGAGCCGGCCTCGACTCCCGGGCATACCGCCTCGACTGGCCCCCCGACTGCGTGATCTTCGAGATCGACAGAGAAGGCGTCCTGGCCTTCAAGCACAAGGTCCTCAACCGCCTGGCGGCCACCCCGAAGGCCACACGCATCCCGATCCCGATCGACCTCCGCGCCGACTGGGTCACAGCACTGACCACCGCCGGCTTCGACCCGACGGCACCAACCGCCTGGCTGGCCGAGGGCCTCCTGTTCTACCTACCCAGCGCCGCCGAGACGCAGCTCATCCACGCGCTGGACCGCCTGGCCGCGCCGGGCAGCGCGCTGGCCTTCGAGGTGAAACTCGACAAGGACTTGATGGAGTACCGGGACAGCCCGCTGTACACCGCGACGAGAGAGCAGATCGGCATCGACCTGCTGCACCTGTTCGCGAAGGAGCCACGGCCCGACTCCGCGGGCGCCTTGGCGCAGAGGGGTTGGTCCACGACGGTCCATATCCCCTTCGATTTCACTCGGCGGCTCGGGCGGGGGCCGCTGCCTGAATCGAATGATGCGTTGGCTGGCAATCGGTGGGTGTTTGCGGAGAAGGTGGGTGGGGG
>NZ_JAAFYZ010000600.1 GCF_018274385.1 Catenulispora pinistramenti
CGCCACCGCCGACCACCACACCCTAGAAGATCAGCCCACTGATGAATAAACCAACAGGGTCGTTCCCCTCGGTCGCGTCGGCAGGGCTTCGCCTACAGTGCCGGTGGCCGGGGGTCAAGTTCGCGCCATACGAAACCGCCGCCTACCAGCATCACCGCCGCGCGCGGACTTTACCCCCGGACACCGGTGCTGTACCCCCCGGGCTGACGACGCGACCGAGGGGAACGGACCGCACCACCTCACAAACCGCCGCCGCTGAGACTCACCCGACCACCCGAGGGAACCGCGCTAGTTTCCCTGAGGTTGCCGAGGCCCGCCGGAGGCCCGGCCCTTCACCATGGGTTTGACCTTGATCTTGCTGTTGATCTTGCCTGTGCCCTTGATCTTGCTCTTGATC
>NZ_JAAFYZ010000601.1 GCF_018274385.1 Catenulispora pinistramenti
TGCAGACGCTTATCCATCTGCTCCTGGCTCCAGCATTCAATGTCGATCCGCTTTTGCGTCGCGAAGCGTAGCGCCTCCATTAACTCCGCCGGCGGGGTATTAACCACCGCAATAGAGATTGTCTGTTCATCGCTATGCAGCAGCATGGCGTGGTAGCGACGGCAGAGAGGGATCAGCTGTTCTGTTTTCATGCATTCGCCCTCACTTCACCCGGAAAACGTCTTCGCAGGCCTGCTGAAGCGCGCTATTGCCGGTGATGGTGCAGACGCGCTGCCAGCCGGTGACGCCCTCGGCATTGTCCCAGGTCGGCGTCAGGGTGACCCCCAGTCCGTTCAGACTCTCCTGACCGGTGAGGGTGACGACCCCTTTGGCCACGCTCATGGCGGAGAGGTAG
>NZ_JAAFYZ010000602.1 GCF_018274385.1 Catenulispora pinistramenti
GCCTAATTATTTAGTTCAATATAGAGGAGATTTTAGAGGTCAAATAGACAAAGTATCTTATGCGTGTGGAGATGTAATTACTGATACTATAGCAGTCGTATCTGCTTCACCAGAAGATTTAGTTAGATTGGCTAAGGATGTACCATCGATTCTTTACATAGATCCTAGAAGTAAGTACGTATTACAAGATATATCTCCGTCAAGTGTAGATAATATAAATGCAATTAAAATTAATCCTTACTTGGACTTAAATGGTAGAGGTGTCCTTATAGGCATGGTTGACACTGGAATAGATTATTTAAATGAAGAATTTATAAGGGAAGATGATACTTCAAGAATAATAAGTCTTTGGGATCAAACTATTCCTGATTCTGATGATATCTCAGTTTACAT
>NZ_JAAFYZ010000603.1 GCF_018274385.1 Catenulispora pinistramenti
TTTCGCTCACTGGGTGATCACGCCCCCGGCTGGCCGGTGACCAGAACAACAAGAGCCGGATGACGGGAGACTGTCACGTCCGGATCTGTGGGAGCCCGGGGCTGAGATGCCCCGGGCCACCCGACGGTCAAGGGCTGTGGTGAAGGGCCGGGCCTCCGGCGGGCCTCGGCAACCTCAGGGAAACTAGCGCGGTTCCCTAGGGTGGCTGATCTAGTCTCAGCGGCTGCGGTTCCTGAGGTGGTGCGGTCCGTTCCCCTCGGTCGCGTCGTCAGCCCGATGGGTACAGCACCGGTGTCCGGGGGTAAAGTCCGCGCGCGGCGGACATGCAGGTAGGCGGCGGTTTCGTGCAGCGCGAACTTGACCCCCGGCCACCGGCACTGTAGGCGAA
>NZ_JAAFYZ010000604.1 GCF_018274385.1 Catenulispora pinistramenti
CCCGGTGCCAGACTGTGATGCGGGCTGACAAGCCAAGCAATGCCGACCTACACGCGAACAGCACCTGCCAGACACATTTTCGCGCCGACACGACGGCGCTGCAACGCGCCAGACCACTGTGATGAAGGGCCGGGCCTCCGGCGGGCCTCGGCAACCTCAGGGAAACTAGCGCGGTTCCCTCGGGTGGCCGATCTAGTCTCAGCGGCGGCGGTCCCAGAGGTGGTGCGGTCCGTTCCCCTCGGTCGCGTCGTCAGCCCGATGGGTACAGCACCGGTGTCCGGGGGTAAAGTCCGCGCGCGGCGGTTGGGTGTGTGAGCTGCGGTTTCGTTCAGCGCGAACTTGACCCCCGGCCACCGGCACTGTAGGCGAAGCCCTGCCGACGCGACC
>NZ_JAAFYZ010000605.1 GCF_018274385.1 Catenulispora pinistramenti
GCTTCCCACTTTGTGGGATGCCGGGCGGGATCGTGCCAGTCGTGCCGGGTATGTTGAGTTGCCGGTGGGCGGGGTGCTGATTGTCGAGGGTGCGTTCCTGATGGGGGTCGGGTTGCCTTTCGATGTGGAGGTGCACCTGTGGCTTTCCCCTGGCGCGCTGAAGCGGCGTACGCCTGAGGATCTGGCGTGGACGCTGCCTGCGTACGCGCGCTATGACGCCGAGGCCGATCCATCGCGTGCCGCGTCCCTGACGGCACGGATGGACGACCCTCGGCATCCGGCACTGCTGTACTTCTAGCGAGTGTTCTTGCAGGCGAGTGTTCTTGTGGCTGTTAGTCGGCCGTCACTCCGGAGGCGCCGGCGGTGTCGGTGGCGGGGTTGGGGGC
>NZ_JAAFYZ010000606.1 GCF_018274385.1 Catenulispora pinistramenti
AATTCGTCGCGGGTGTTGTGGATGTAGGTGGTGGCGGCGGTGCGGTAGTCGTTGGCTAGGGCGGTGTAGCGGTCGGTGGGGATGGTGAAGTCTTGGGCGAGTTGGTGGAAGTCGGTGGCGGCTTGGGTCAGCCCGGTTTCGAGGGCTTTTTCGAGGTGGAAGCGGCTTTCGAGGTTGCTGTCTTCGGCTATGAGGATGGTTTCGCGGAAGTGGTCGAGCGTGGCGGTGGCGGTTTCGGGGTCGGCTTTGCGGGTCGTGTCCAGGCCGTGGATTTGGCGCATGCGGGTGTTGAAGAAGGCGCTGCGTAGCCGGGTTTCGAATGCTTGGCGGACCACGGTGGTGGCGTGTTCGCTGACGCCGGCGTCGCCGCTGTTCCAGATGT
>NZ_JAAFYZ010000607.1 GCF_018274385.1 Catenulispora pinistramenti
ACCCCGCCAACAACCATCATCCACCAACGCCAAAACATTCCGCTGACTAATCGACACACCCTTCGGCACACCCGTCGAACCAGACGTGAACATCACATAAGCAACCTGATCAAGACCCGCGAAACCAACGCCATCCACCGAGCCCCGCGCCATCTGATACTCAGCATCCTCCAAGGCATCCACCGTGAGCACCGGCAGACCCGCCTCGGCAATGCCGCAAACCACCTCACTGTCCCGCAACGCGACATCGGTCAACAACACGACCGGCTCCATGTCCCGAACCACATCCAAAGCCAGCCCAAGCGGATACGAAGCAGGCAACGGAACATAAGCAGCCCCAGCCTTCACCACCGCAAGAAAAGCCACCACCAGATCCA
>NZ_JAAFYZ010000608.1 GCF_018274385.1 Catenulispora pinistramenti
CGCCACCGCCGACCACCACACCCTAGAAGATCAGCCCACTGATGAATAAACCAACAGGGTCGTTCCCCTCGGTCGCGTCGGCAGGGCTTCGCCTACAGTGCCGGTGGCCGGGGGTCAAGTTCGCGCTGAACAAAACCGCAGCTCAGACCGCCAACCGCCGCGCGCGGACTTTACCCCCGGACACCGGTGCTGTACCCCCCGGGCTGACGACGCGGCCGTGGGGAACGGACCGCACCACCTCACAAACCGCCGCCGCTGAGCCCTGGCCCAGCCACCCTAGGGAACCGCGCTAGTTTCCCTGAGGTTGCCGAGGCCCGCCGGAGGCCCGGCCCTTCACCATGGTTTTGACTTTGATCTTGCTGTTGATCTGGCC
>NZ_JAAFYZ010000609.1 GCF_018274385.1 Catenulispora pinistramenti
TAGACATCGAATCGCACCTTCACAAGAAGCCAAGAAGCCAAGGGCCTCAGAAGCCCAGAACTCAAGAACCCCAGAAGCTCAGCGCACACAACGAGATGAGCGTGGAGAAGGCGGCCGAGATTGGTGCTGAGGTCAGGTTCGTGTTGATGCGGATACTGATATCTACTGACACCTGCGGTGGTCCAGCTTAGCTCGAAGCGAGCTCGTGTCGCCTGCGCCAGCGCTGTCGCCACAACCATCGCCCCCACCTACCCCCACCATCACTCTCATCCCCACCATCACTGTCGCCGGGCTTGACCGGGGTCACGTCCGGGCTGGTGGTGTATGTGAGACTCGGTGTATGTGAGACTCCTGCTGAACAGGCCATCTTAG
>NZ_JAAFYZ010000061.1 GCF_018274385.1 Catenulispora pinistramenti
CGCAAAGGCTGCCTGATACGGCACTGGAAAAGCAGTACACGCAGCCACTCCCCGTCCCCTACGGTCGTCGAGTCCGACTCCGGGCACTGATTCCCACGAGACGAGAAGGCCATGTCCGCCCTGCGTGTCACCGCCGAACCCCTGACCATCCATGTCCACCCCAACGCCGATGCGCTGGAGCTGGCGCAGGTCGGCCTGTATCGGGCCGTCGTGGGCAAGGGCGCGTTCCGCTCCGGTGACTACGCGATATACATCCCCGAGCAGGCCGTGGTTCCCGCTGACCTGATCGAGGAGTTGGGGCTCAGCGGGCGGTTGGCCGGGTCTGGCAAGGACCGGGTGCGCGCGATCCGGCTGCGTGGCGAGTTGTCGCAGGGCATCGTGTGCCGGCCGAAGGCGCTGGACGGGGTCGATCTGGCCGCCGCGCATGCTGCCGGGGAGGATTTCGCCGAGGTGCTGGGCGTTGTGAAGTGGGTGCCGCCGGTGCCGGTCAGTATGTCAGGGGACGTGGTCTCCGCTGCCGATCTGCTGCCTTGGACTGACATCGAGAACATCGCGCGCTATCCCAGCATCTTCGAGCCCGGCGAGCCGGTGTCCGCCACCGAGAAGGTGCACGGGACCTGCTGCCTGCTGACCTATCTGGCCGAGACCGGCGAGCCGCTGGTGTCGTCCAAGGGCTTCGGGGCGAAGTACCTGGCTCTGGTCGAGACCGACAAGAACCTGTACTGGCGCGCCATGCGAGCGCACCGGGTCCCGGAGGCCGCCACGAAGATCGCCGAGATGTATGGCGCGCGGCGGGTCGGCGTCTACGGCGAGGTCTACGGGAAGGGCGTCCAGGACCTGGCCTACGGTGCCAGCGCGCAGGAGGTCCCAGGCTTCGCCGCCTTCGACGTCTGCGTGGATGTCGACGGCGTCGTCCGCTGGCTGGGCGCGCCGGAGTGGGCGAAGGCGCTGGCCGAGACCGGATTCGGCGTCCCGCAGGTGCCGGTCCTGTATGAGGGCCCCTACGATGAGGCGCTGTTGCTGGCGCTGGCCTCCGGACAGGAGACCGTCAGCGGCACGGGCGCGCACATCCGGGAGGGCATCGTGGTGCGCTCGCAGCGGGAGCACGGGAATGACGTGGTGGGGAGCCGGACGATCGGCAAGATCGTGTCGGCGGAGTACGTGACGCGAAGCGGGGGGACCGAATATGAGTGAGCAGACGACTGTGGGGCAGCGCCCCCTGCTGGCCGACGTCCTGGATCCGGAGGAGCTGGCGCGCGAGATCGCGGCGGAGAAGGTCGCGCGCCGCACGCACCCGACCCTGCCGCTGTCGATCTACTCCTACAGCCGCGCCTGCCAGTACGAGCAGGACTAATTATCGAATCCAGTCGAGCAGGAAGTCGGCGGATTGGGTATGCGGACGTCGGTCGGTTCTGGGCATTCCGTCGGACAGCCATCGCGATGCGACTTCCGGGCCTCGCTGGCGGTGCAAGGTGAAGAACATGCCTTGCCCCCCGGCGCGGCCCGGAAGGGACAAGTCTGCCTGTCCGACAGAATGCCCAGAACCTCAGCCCGCACCATGTGGCGGTAGCCACAGGGCAGGGCATCGGCAGGTCTAGACGCGCGCTGAACACGCCGCTCCAGACAGCCTCAGGGTTGCTGGTAGCCCAAATCAGTAAGCAAGGTATCGGTGGTGATGACCTCGATCCCTCGATCTCGAGCACGGTTGGTCAGGCGGCGTTCATTCGTGACAAGTGCACACTTTTCGAACTCGGCCGTTACGGCGATCAAGGCGTCACGAGTGTGATCGATGTTGCCGGACCTGAGTGCTTCGGTACCGTCTGCATCTTCACCGAGGCGAGAGAAGTTAAGCCGTGAGAAGTCGAGGACCGTTGCGCCCGTTGGGACGAGTGTGCCCAGGTCGCACAGAATCAGTATCAAGAAGCTGCGCCGTTCCAAATCCGGGATGGCAGCAAGCTCGTCGATGTTGACGTGCGTGATCAGTAGTTCAAGATCGCCGCTGTCAATCGCTGCTCGCACCAGCTCGTAAGCTCCGGGGCGGTCCGCGATGGGGTCGATTGCGTTGGAATCGAGCACGAGGCGTCGCATCCTGTGGATGCTACTCCTGATTCTGATCTGTATTGGTGGGATACTGGGGCAGTGACAAAATTCGAGCGCGGTCAGAACCTTGTCGGAGTTCAGTACTACCTCGACAGCAACGTCCTCATCGACTTCCTAGACAATACTCAGACCCCGTCGGACATCACCAACCTCCTGAGGTTCTGGACCGAAGGCTGGATTGGGTTAGCCCGTACTGACGTTGTGGACACCGAGCGCACCGATGGCCAAGATGACCAGACTGTCGCGAAACGCCTGGCTGAGACGGCTGACTTCCCAGAGACGTACGGACCCGCAGTATGGGGCCACTCGCGGTGGGACCGCAGCTATTACGAGACCGGGGAAGACGAGAAGCGACTTCAGGTCGTATTCGCGACGTTGTTTCCGAGTAAGGACCGAAATGCGGCAACTAAGAACGATTTGCGGGACGCAATGCATGTCTCCACGGCGATCCGCTATGCGGGCTACGCCTTCGTCACCAGTGATGTAAAGCTTGTCAAGAAGGGCTCCGCCATCCAGAACTTGTCAGGCTCAGGTGGAATGCGAATCTGGACGCCAACTCAAGCCCTCAGCGAAACCCGGAGCCGGGTCGCCGCGATGCGGAAGCTGCACAGCCTCCAGCCTGAACGCGGTCCGCTTCCCGACTGGCCAGCAGAGGCTGATGCCGGCGAGGGAGCGAACGGCAGCGCTGAGTAAACGGATCGAAGCACGGATCTGCACGTCGCACACGGGCCGTCTGTGGGCCGTGAAAGATCGACCGACGGCTACCGCTGACGACAAGTGAGGACGACATCAGGGCAGCCCAAAGCTGCAAACTCGAACGTTCATGCAGGTGGCGAAACAGTGTTCAATCCGACCAGTACTAATTGTCGAACTGAACTGGCGTCGGCACCTTGTCATCCCACGGTGTGCTTGACTCCAGTTCGTTCGAAGGCTCGTTCAAGTGTCCCAGCCACAGCACCGACGTATCTGTCCGCTGTGATGCGGATGGTGGAGTGACCGGCGAGCTTGGAAACGTCAGTGAGATCGAGCTTCCATTCGACGAGCGCGGTGGTGCAGAAGACGTGCCGCAGTGTGTGCCAAGTCCAACGACTGCCTGACTCGGGAGTGCGCCATCCCGCCGCCGCAAAGGCTGGCTCTGCGATGGACGAGTAGAAGCTGCAGGCGTACATGTACTTGCCGCCTCTGGCGGGGAAAAGTAGCGCGTTGGGGTTGGAACCGGCGTCCCGTTCAGCTCTCGCCTCGCCGATGCGACGGGTGAGCATTTCGGCGAGCCGGTACCCGTCCGGCGCGACCTCGGGGAACAGGGTCGTGCGGACGATGCCGTTCTTCGGCAGTTCGACGGTCTGCTTGCCATTGACTTCGATGACCTTCCGCAGGACCGCGATCGTGCGTCTTGTCGAATCCACATCGTCGGCCGAAAGCGCGAGCATTTCTCCGCGCCGGATACCTGAGTAGGCCGCGACGTACGGCATCAACTCACGCCACCAGCGGCATAGCCTCTTTTGCTGTGTGGCCCAGGCGAGTGCCGACACATCCCGATGGCGCGGTAGCGAGGCCATGTCGATGAAGTCGGTGCTCTCTCCGCAAATCCGCGCTTTCAGGGTCGGGCGAGGGCGATCGCCGGCCTGCCAGTGGACGACGGCCGGCAATGGCTCAGTGAGGAAACCCATGCTGCCGCCGATCTTGATCAATCCTGAGATGAACGTCCGCAGCCGGGCGCCTGATGTGGCAGTATTTGCGCGGTTGACGATCTGCTGCATATGCCACGTTTCGATGGCTCGGCACGGTACATCTCCGATCACCTCGAGTGCCTTCCTGCCGAATCGTTCCTGATCTGCTCGATAGGAGCTTGACCACTGCCTGTCAGCCGGTAGCCGGTCTGGAGAAAGGTAGTAAGCGATGAGGTCGGCGCCTGATGCTGTCTCGAAGCGGTTGAGGTCGGGGAGGCCTGCGAGCCGGCGCTTGACTGGATCGAGCTTGCGTGCCAGGCCGTCCTCGTCCGCGGCCTGACGGTACTTACGCTTACCGTCGCGATCGTAGAAAGCGGCGCGCCACGGGTCGCCAGGCTGTGCTGGGGGATAGACAGTGATGCCATCGAGGGTCTTAATGATCCCGCTGACGCTTCGGATGCCGCTCACTGTGCGCCTCCCGCCGACGATGTCGAGCACCTCTGGACGTGTGGGAGCGCGCCGACGAACCGGGGTAACCGCTTGAGCTTCGTCAGGACCTGCTGCGGAGTATTCACGTAGGGGACGGTCCACAGACACCTGCAGTCCCGCAACGGGCACATGGTCTGACGAACGGCGGTCGCGCTGAGACTGTCGCGGCAGCCAAAGCGGTTGCAGCGTGGTGTCCATGTCCCGGAAGCCTTTCGGTCGTGCATTCGCATCTAAACCGCGACGTGGGAGCCGCGTCGGATCGATTATGCACAACTGTTCATGGTTCGCTGATCTTCGCGCCGATTCAGTCGAGTCGTGTCATCTGCCGGCGAACCACCCGACCCGCGACTGCTGGCGCTCGGCCTGCGCATCCGGAAGCTTCGCGACGCACGGCAGTTGAGTTTGGAGGAGCTCGCCCACCTCAGCGACCTGAGTTTTCGTGGACTGATCTATATCGAGCACGGACGTCGTAATCCGGGCGTGCTGACGCTCCTAAAGATCGCCGACGGGTTAGGTGTGTTACCCCAGGGCCTGTTCGACGATGAAGCTCGCGAATGCCAGAACGAGGACGGGTCCTCCTAGCGGATCGTCGGTCTCCCCAATGAGGGCGTTTCGCAGTCCCGTGCTTCCTGGCAGTCCGTATCTGCGCACGGGAGGGGTATCTGACATGACCGCCATCACCACCGCTATGAATACCGCCGTGCTGGACGGTGCGCCCGTGGCTGTTTAGGTACCCACCGCGTCGCGATCGGAGCGGTCCGGGCCCGCTAGGCACGCCCGGCCGAGGTGATCGTCGAGGACATCTCCCGCCTTGGCCGACGCGGTCGGCGACCTCGAGGAGGTCGCGAAGGTGCGCGACGTGCGGGTGGTGCTATGGCGGTTCAGCCCCGACCACCGGGCGACGCTGTTCGAGATGTACTACCCCGACATCACAGCGCGGCAGGCCGCCGCCGTGCTCGGGGGTCCGAGGGGACGGTCGAGTCTCGCGCGCATTTAGGTGTTTGCACGCCCTTTGGGATGCGGAACCATTGCTGAGGGCACAGGCTTCGGCGGCGGCCTGATAAAAGGCATCGCCGGCGCCGGACGGCAAGCTACGATTGGCTATGGACGAAAGCTCCGAGGAATTCACTTACGCTGAGCCCGCCAGCATCACAGACAGATCCTTTGAGTCGTACGTCCACGACCGACAGAATGTCGAAACACTGGCTTTGGTGCTTGACGGCGCGCATGCGACGAGCTCTCTGCGATGGAACGTCGTCGATGATATTCGGCGAGAGGCGTCAGGCGCTGGTCTGGATCCGGAAGGCCCGGAGATCAGAGAGCTGGTACTCGCGACCGCTTACGGTCTTCGGTTGTCGGCCAGGGGCGAGCCGTCGGGCTGTGCTCTGGGCCCGCTGTCGGGATCGGGCGCGAACGCCTACCCGCCGGCCGTGCCGGACGTGGACGATGAGGTCGTCTCGCTCTGGCGTGACCTTGCCGACAAGGTGCAGCATCCGGGCGCCAAGGCCCGTCTCAACGACCTGCTGTTCCTGAGACGCGACGGCAACCCGTACATTCGGGCCACGGCAGCGATCGACGCGTACATGGCTGATGTCGATGTCACCGCCGAAGCGGATCTGACCCAAGCACAGGGTCTCGTGCGCGCCTGGGACCTTACTCGCAGCGTCGGTGACCTGGCTCGCGAGGTCACGGTGCGGGGCGCGATGCTGAGCGCGGCTGAGAACACCATGAAGGGTGAGTCGAAGTGGCCCGGTGTCGTGCTGCCGCTTCTGGGAGCCTTATCCACCAAGCCGAAGGAATCCAAGAAGGCCTCGCGCGGTGGCCCGGCCCGTGCAGGATATGACGCACGTGTCGACGCCTTGTTGGAGGAGGCGTGGCGGACTTATGACGAGGGCTGGCTTCGGTCTGAACTTGCCGACTACTTGCGTAGGCGTGTCCAGACGCCGGATGAGAACCAGGCCGTCAATCGGCGTGAGGCTCAGGCGTATATCGATGAAGCAATGTCCCGTCCAGTCCTTGTCCGGCTTTCTATCCTTGAGTCTGCGGTGCAGGTCGCGCGCGACTACGGGCTGACAGACTTGGTCGAACGTGCGACCGCTCTCATGCAGGCGATCCCCAAGGCTGAGCTGGGTCTCGTGGTTATGTCCACGTCCGTATCGATCCCTCCTGGCTACATCGAGCGGTGGCTTGCGCCTTTCACCACCTACTCGGATTGGCGCTTCGGGCTCGAGTACTTCCTGAGGACGGACTGTCCTTCCGGTGATCTCGCGACCTTGAGGAGTCAAACCGAGCAATCCGCCAAGACCACCGACTTTCTCTTGGCGATCTCCAGCATGAAGTTGAACGCCGATGGCCTTCCCCGATGGACTTCGACGCCGGATGAGGGAGGATACGCGGATCGGCTTGCCGAGACGGCGAAGCACTATGCGACGAATCGCGGCCGGCTTCTCGCAATGGGCCTGGCTCGCATGGCGGATCGATACGGGGTGCCGAGCGAGTCGGAACTCATGGTGGCGCTTTCGCGTCGCGGCGCGGCTGATCCGACGATGGCGGCAAGCGTGGCGAGGGCATTTATCCATTTCTGGAACGAAGATTACGAAGCCTGCGTTCATATCGCGGCGGCAAGATTCGAATCCGCGGCACGGCTTCTACTCCGAGAGCTCGACGAAGGCATCTATCGAACGCAGGCTGCGGACACGCCGGGCGGATACCCGGGACTGTACGTTCTCCTGAAGAAGCTGGACGAGCTGGCCCTCGACGAGTCGTGGGCCTACTTCCTCCGCTGGTTGTTGGCCGCGCCCGAAGGCCCGAACCTTCGGAACGAGATCGCTCACGGGTTCGTGACCAGGATCGGTCCCGGGTACGCGGCGCTGATCCTTCGTGCATTGACTCTATTGTCCACGGTTGTCGCGCCACAGCCGCAGGAATGGGCGGAGGAAAAGGACGGTATTCATCCGCTGGTGACGAGCATCGCCGACCCGATGGCACCGCGAAGCCGCGAGGACTTGCTCAAACTGCTCGGTAGGCCGGTGCCGGACCCGGCGGTCTGGCCGACGCGACCAGGCGTTGTAGGGCGCCTCGCCCGAGGAGGCGCGACGGCGACTCGCGTGGCAGCCGTGGCTCTGGCGGCGCTCTCCCGTCGGCTGGAGGGTGGAGGCTGAGCGCTTCTGGGACATTGATCCCTGATCCGTGCAGGTGCGGTACCGGGCGACCGAAGCGGTCCGGTACCGCGCGTAGGTCAGGCCTCGCCCACCGAGACCCTGTAGACGTAGTCTCACGTAAGCTCCAGCGCCTGGCTCGCGGCCGACAGAGAGTTCTCGGCATGGAATGTCTGCCGGCGCCGCCTGGGTCTCTGCCTGGCCCACCAGCGCGGGCGTTCTCGATCGGTCCCTGGACGTAGGGGAGAAGGGGTGCAGGAGGGATCCTGAATCTCGGTCTGGGCGGTGGCCAACTCGTCAGTCCAGGGTCGGCCCTTGTCAGGAGGTAGCTTGCCGGGCTGAGGTCGCCCTAGGCTCGTTCAACACGCCGAGGAACATGGGCTCGCCGTTCGGTCCGCTGTACGTAAGGCATTGCGGAACAGCGGGAATGCTCGACGGGGTTCGACTGCCTCAAGGGGCACGCTCCAGAGAAGTGGTGGCAGGATTGGTCTCCGCGGGAGAAGCCAGATTAGCGCGAGCGCGAACACGCCGCCGAAGTCAAAATGCTCTCCCAAAGAGGTGCGACGCTTAGAACGGCTGCTCGCCGAGTGTGATGAAGCTCCCCTCGCGAAGTGAAAACTGCTTATCCAGCTACGGATTAGGGCACGCTCTGCCCCCTGTTCAGGGTGTGTGAGAAATTCTGAGCTTCGCTCTCAGCGTTCGGAAGCCGGGACGAGGTCGTGGACATGAATCCGCCCTGCTGCCAGCGCGTCCTGTGCGATCCGGCCGATGTGTTCATGATGGGTGAACACGATCACCTGGAACCGGTCCGCCATCTCATCGAGCAGGCTCAGACCGGCGCCAGTGCGTCCATCGTCGAATGTCATCAACACGTCGTCCAGCAGTAGCGGCATGGCGCGGCCTTCGTCGGCGTAGCGGTCGAGTGACGCTAGGCGCAGCGCCAAGTAGAGCTGGTCGCGCGTGCCCTCGCTCATGTCCTCCACGTCTACGAGCGGTCCGGACCCGCGACGGGCTCGTAGCACGGCTTTGCCGTCGGCGTCAGTGTCGTCGACGAGTTCGGGATACTCGCCGTGGGTGATCCGGGTGAAGATGTGCTGGGCTTTGCGCAGGACGGGGGCCTGATTCTCTTGGCGGTAGGTCTCGATGCTTTTTAGGAGGATCTGCTCGGCGAGGCGCAGTCGCAGGTAGTCGTGGGCGTGGTGCACGATGCCAGCGCGTTGCTCTTCCACGGCGTCTGCTGCGATCGCCGCGGCGTCGGAGCCGTTCATCTGCTCCAACGTGTTCTTACAACGCGCGAGTCCGGCGGCCCTGGTGCCGAGATCGCCCTCCAGCTGAAGGATCCGCGCATCGAGATCGGCGATGAGAGCCGTGAGCTCGTCGGGATCGTGGTCTGCTACTTCCTGCTCGAGTTGAGCGATGCCGACGCCAGCCCCAGCGAGGGAGTTCTCAACGGCTTTAAGCTGCTTATCAAGCCCCCGTATCGCGTCAGTGCGTTCGATCGCTTCCACCAGCTCATGCTCATAGTGCATCAAGCCCTCAGCGAGCATCACGGCGACGCTCTTGTCCGCCTCGGCGCGGTTGTTCCGGGCGCTTTCCAGTTTGCCGCGCAGCGTGGCGAGCCGATCCGTCAGCCGGGTGATCTCATCCTGCGACGCGCTCTGGCGGTCGAGGTATTCCTTGAGGCTGCGCACCACGGCGTATCGGCGGTCTGGTGTGGTGAGGGGCGGCCGCCCGGCGTCTGCGAGGGCTTGGTCAAGTCTTGAGGTGAATGTAGAGACCTGGTTGTCGGCTTCGTCGGCCTGCTCCTGGAAGCGGAGTGCGTCTGCGTGGAGGCGAGCTATCTCGTCGAGCTCGCTCAGAGACTCGGCCACCTGGGCGGGGGTGCCGGTGAGCTGGTTGTCGGCGAGCTGCCGCTTCCACTTCTCGTCCCAGTCCGCGAGTTCGGTTTCCAGCCCCGTGACCTCTGATTGCGCGTCGGTGAGTTCGTTGCGGAGGTTCTCTGCAGCTGCGGTGATCCTGGCCCGCTTCTTTGCCGTCTCGGCGAGTGTTGTGTGAAAGGCGCTGGTTGCTTCGATCAGTTCGTTGAGGGACGCTGGCTCCGGAGGGGCAGAGTAGCCAGCATCTGCAAGCGCCTCACGCAAGCGCGTCGCATGGGCGTTGGCGGCGGCACGATCAGAGTCGAGGGTTAGAAGCAGGGCGTCGCGTTCATCGGTCTGCTCGCGTAGTGTCTGTAAGGCTGTGAGCAGGTCGGTAGCTGCTTCGACTGCGGGAACGGGTAGACCGCTGGGGGTCCAGAGTTCTGTCCATCGCGTTTCAAGGGCTTGTCTGTCCTCGACCGTGACCTTGTGTTCTTCCTGCGCCTCGGAGAGCAGGCGTTCGGTCTTTTCGACCGCCTCTTCGAGCTGCGAGCGCTCGGCCATCCGCTGAGCGTCGCGGCGCATCCGGTCGACGGTCTCATCACTGGCGGCCACAGCCGTCTCGTATTCGCTGACTGGCAGCGGAGCAGTACTCGCCGAGTGAGGATCGACGAGCCCGGAGTGTAGTTGTCCCCAAAGCTCCTGCCTGTGTGCACGACTGGCTGCGAGATCTGTCTCGCTTGGAGGCGGATCCTGGCGTAGGAAGTTTTCTAGATCGCGGCGGTGCCCGGCGAGCTCGGTCGTGCGAAGCGCTACTCGCTCTCCACAGCGGGCCACAGCCTTGTCGGTGTCGTCGATGCGCTTCCTGTACGCTGCGATCTCCTCGGCGCCGGGTACCGTCAGATCGCCGACATCCTCGGGTAGTGCGAAGCGCGCATAGCGCTTGCGTGCCTTCGCAAGTTTCGCCTGTGCGACCGTGTACTGCTTCTCCAGGGCCAGGATCTGACTCGACAAAGATGAGGGTACGGCCTTGACGACGGCCGCCAGCGGCGCATGATCGACCGGTTCGGTGTCCGCCGGAAGCTTTGCCAACTCCGCGTCCAGGGCACGGTTCCTGCTCTTCACCTGCTTGCGCGCAGCACCCAGTTCGGTAGCCAGAACTGTCTGCTCGTTGATCATCTCGCCCACCCGCGCACGCAAGGTCGGCGCTACTGTCTCGACCTCTGGAGCCCTGCTGGCGTCAGGCCGCAGCCGTGCAAGCCTCGATGATGCCTGGCCGCGCAGTTCGTCGGCTGAACGTGCTGCCTTCAGCCCTGCCTTCTCCGCCTTCTCGACTCCATTGGCATCTGCATGAAGCACCGTAATCGTTTCGGCCACTGCCAGCACTGCGAGGTCCGGATTGTGTTCGCGGAGTTCGTCCTCGACCTCCCGAACATCGTCTACGAAGCCTCGGAGAATGGTCTCGGCCTCTCTCCGCTCCGAGCGCAACGTGTCGTACCGATAGCCGACGTCTCCTGCGACCAGGGGTCCCGCAGCCAGCAGCTGAGCCCGCTCCTCCAGCAACTGCCTACGCTGCTCCATCCCCGCGTAAGCCTGTTTGATGCGGGTCAGCCGCGACTGTTCGGCACGGGCCCGCTTCAGATCCTCGCTGATCCCCTCGTACTGCTTCGTCGCATCATCGACGGCGCGTTCTGACTCCCGGTAGGTTTCAGGCCGCAGGATCTGTTCGTCCAGCTCCCGGCGCGCTTGCGACAGGGACCCCTCCGGGCCGATGGCGGCGTTGAGGACGGGAATCCTGCCACGCGGTACGTATAGCTGGCTGTGCTCCTCCCTCAGACGAGCCAGCAACGTCGTTAGCTGAGCGCTCGACCGGCTCTCGAACAACGCCTTGGCCAGATCGCCCTTGCCCGCCAGCAACGCGGCTCCGCCGGCGCGCAGCTCCTCGTGGTCGATCGCGAACACATCGGTGAAGTCGTCCTTCGTCACACCGGCCAGGATCGACTGAAGTTCCCGGGGATCGAGGACCTTGTCGCCGACAGTACGCAGAGGATCCTTGATCTTCTTCAGGCGCACGATCTCGAGCTCGCTGCCGTCACTTGCGCGGAGCAAGGCGCCGATCCGCAGATCCTGCATTCCGTGCAGATAGCCGTAGGTCGTGCGAGCCGGTATGCCGTACAGGAGATCGGTGACGGCGTTGCGCATCGTCGACTTGCCGGCCTCGTTCGGGCCGACGACCAGGTGTACTCCGGGAGCGGAGAAATCGAGAACGTGGTCGGTGAACCGTCCGTACTTCACCAGATCCAATCGGTCCAGCCTCATCGGGCGCCCTCCTGCAGCATCGAGACCAGCAGATCCGATGCTTCGCTGAGCAGCTGTGCGCACCACTCGGCGCTACTGCTGTTCAGCCTGTCCTCGCCGCGCACATCACCGCTGAGCTTGCTCCACAGAGGGTCCTTCTCGACGAACCTGCGTACCGCGTCCTCGTCGGTGCCGAGCTCCTTCGCGGTGCGCAGCAGCCCTGCGATCATGTCGGTGATGTCATTTGCACCGTCACCGGTCCCCACATCCAGCGGGCTCGTTCCAGGGCCGACCTTCTCGACCCACACCTCGCCGAGGTCCACCGCGATGGAGCGGACTTCGACCGTCAGACGCTCGCGCTCTCGCCACAGCTCGGCGTGCGCAGCCGAACGACCGGTCACAGTCACCCGTGCCGCCACCAGCCGACCGTCACTCTGATCGCGCTCCGCGGCGAGTTGCGTGCGGACGAGCTCACACACGTCGTCGAGGTCATCGGCGGACGCGGCGTCGACGCGGAGATGAGCCCACCGCACCACGTCGAGGTCACGGTGCTCCACGGCTACCGAGCCCTTGTCGGTCACGGTGACCAGGGTGCAGCCCTTCGGGCCGGTCTCGCGGATGCTGCGTCCCTGGATGTTGCCGGGGAACACGATATGCGGCTCCTCGGAGACCACCTCGCGAGTGTGGACGTGCCCGAGGGCCCAGTATCCATAGCCGCGAGACACGAGCTCTTCGACACTGCACGGCGCGTATTTGGTGTGGCCGGCCCGGCCAGTGAGAGCTGTGTGCAGTAGACCTACGTTGAACATGCCGGGCGCTGCCTGGGGATAGTCGGCGGCGAGGTTCTCCATCACGTCACGGCGCGCGTAGCCCTGCCCGTGCACGATAAGCCCCACATGGGGATCTTCAATGCTCTGACTCTGATGGGTATCGAACTTGCGTACGTTATTCGGGAGGCGAAGGTTCTTGGTGATCTGGCTTTGGGCGTCGTGGTTACCGGAGACCAAATAGACCCGGATCCCTGCATCCCCAAGTATTCCTAGCTGGCGTTGAAAGAACAATCCCGTGTCATAGCCGCGCCAGTCGCCGTCGTACACGTCGCCCGCGAGCAGCACCGCGTCCACTTGCTCGTCCAGGGTGAGTGCGACCAGGTTCTCTGTCGCCCGGCGCGTGGCCGCGCGGATCATGTCAACTGGCGCGTCCGGATACTTCTCCAGGCCATGCAACGGGCTGTCTATATGCAGGTCTGCGGCGTGGAGAAGTTTCAACGGTGGGACCCCCAAGCGGTTCAGTGCGCTGCTTCAGTGGAAAAGAGGTCTCACCATAGCTGAACGCTGAAACGCACCGCAGGGAAACGAGCGATTGAACCTGCGATCGCGAATCGCGTTCTATATCCATCAACTGAACACATATCCCCGATCGAGGTCTACCGCTCGTTGGAAACCGGCTCGAGGTCAGGCCAGGAACTCGATCTTGGGGAAGGCGGGGGACGGCTGTTCGAGCAGGTGGTTGTCACACTCGCGGATGCGGTCGAAGGGCGCTTTACGCAGGTCCGCACGGGGAGCATCGACCGGATTGGGTCAATCGTGCCGATCGGCTGCTCCACCGTACTCGGCGGGAAGCCGATCACGCTGCCGGCCTCGTCGGATCCGGGCCCTGAGACGAAACCTTTTCAGGCGAACACATCGAACTCGCCGTTCTCCACGCCGATGAGGAACGCGGAACGTTCGGCGCGAGCGTGACGGCGTGGCAGTGGGATCACGGACTATATGGTGTCCAGCCCTTCAGATGGGGTTCAAGATCCTTCGGACTGGGCTCGGGGATGTCCGGCATGCGCAATAGCCCGGCCAGCGGGTCCAGCTCGCCGGCGTAGACTGCGACCCACGCCAACCACTCCTCGGCCGCGACGCGATCGGACCCGAATGACATGTTCGTCACGACGTCCTGTGCATGGCTGAGGAATTCTCGAATCTCCTGCGCCTTCCGCCAGTTGGCGATCTGCTGGTGGAGAGCCTTGACCTTGTATGACTCCTGGTAGGCAACTCGTGCCTGGGACATTGCGGCTTCCCATCGCCGACGCTTGAGAGCGGCGGCCTCCTCATCGGCTTTCCGCTTCGCCTCAGCTGCTGTCGATCGAAGCCTTATCTCCTGCAGGATCTGCGGCAGAGCGTCTTCGAGTACCGCCGCCTTGTTGTCCGACCACTCCGTTCCCCAGTGCGACTGCCCGCCGGTCAGGCGGATCGACAGACGCGTAGACGGCACGTGGTCGTAGCGGGGAATTCTCCTTCCCCAGCCCTTTGCGGCGTCCGCTAGTTCGCGAGCGGTGGGATCATGCTCGACCCGATCATTCTGCTGGGAGATGGCGACGCCGATGGCGACTTCAGGCGTCTGAACCGTGAACTGGTCGATGAGCTGGAGGCGACCCTGTTTGTAACGCGGTTTGTCGTCGGGGGCGAGTCTCGCCTTGTAGCCGTGAGGTTCAGACTCCGCAACGAGAGCCTGCAGCAAGCGCAGTGCCCGGGAGAGGACTGGCTTGGTTAGCGGCAACGTCCGCTTCCCGTCGCGGAAGGCCGCCACGACGGGATGGGGATTCGTTAGACGCTCCGGAACCACGATCGGCGCGAGGACTTCGGTGCGCCACGCGGGGATGTCTTTCAGGGTGATCTCGGTGTCGCCTCCGACCATGATCCAGTCGTGGGAAATGTATTTGCCGTCGGGAAGTAGTTTGGACCGGGCTGCAGACGCGATGCGGGCAGACCAGCTGGGGGCGCCCGGTCCGTATTCCTGGCGGACCACAATGCGACCGCCGGCCGCGAGGAGTTCGGTGATCAGGAGGTCTCCCTGGTTCGGCGGCGGAGCCGGCCGGACCTTCGGTTTGGCGGGCGACGAGTGGACCAGAGCCGTTGTCTCAACCGGAGCATCCAGGCGCTGATTCGGTGCCGGCTTCTCCCCGGGCTGCGCTGCGGTAGTGGTCTTGCGAACTCCCGTTGCTGCCGGAGCTGGTGGATAGTCTCCGTGTTCCAGGTAGTGTCGGCCGTCGTCGGTAAGTTCTGCGGTCCAGATGCCCTGCCGTCGGGACACCTTCGCCAGGCTGCGACTCTGCAGCGCCTGCGCACTCAGTTTGTAGCCGGCGCCGGGCTGCTCCCCGTCGGGGCAGCCCTGGCCGATCCATCGCAGGATCTTCGATTGCTGGTCGTTGAGCCGCTTGCGCGTCACCGGGCATCCCTTTCCTCAGCTGACGTGCCGGAGCACGAACTGCGCAGTCACTTCAGGGGCAGAGTTCCCGGCAGCTGGCATATACCGCTTAACCTGGGCACCAGGGGGTTGTGCTTCTGGATTCGCACGAGTTGTGCGAGGACTTCGGCCATCGGCAGGCCGGACGCGATTACCGCGGGCGACTGGGGCTTGGACCTTGTGGGTGGCGATGGTGCGGAGGGTGTGAAACTGGACCGCTTCCACAGCTACCCGTCCAATTCGAAGACCGACCGGTCGCTGCCGGTCGCGGAGTGTGACAACCCTTGACCTGTGTCCCAGCCTGGTTGAGAGATCAGGGCCGCATCCGGCGTCCAGGCCACCGATCACTCGAAAGAGCGAACCGGCAGGACTCGAACGATCCCATGACGAGTGCCTATTGATTGTGCGATGACGTCTCATGCTTTTCCCTAACGTCAGCTTGATCGTTCTGAGTCGAGGATTTTCGCGTAGTCACACCGCCGTCGGTAGATCTTCATCTCGCTGCTGTCGGCGGGTACAAAGATGTGTGAAGCGTCGTCTGGGCGAGCCTGTGGCTGGCGGGCAAACTGGGCAGGCCGTTGCGGGGTCCACGTGTCCTGCGGCGTCGCCAATCCGGTGCTGATGCTGGAGTTCGGCCCCGAGCTGCTGCCCTCCGACGGCTGCGTGCTCCTGGCGGATGGAAACTGGATGCCACATACGTCGCGGTATTGGCCGGCCATGCCTACACCCGGATCACGATGGGGCACTACGGTCCTTCCCCGGGCGGCACATACTGCTATTGCGGGATGCTCTTCGGCTGCCTCAGAGGAAAGCGATGGCGCTGACCGCGTGGCGAGGCCGCGCGAGCTGTGGCGGTGGATGAACACACCAAAGCCTGATGGTCCCATACACTGTGTAGTCGTATCCGGCCGCTCCGTGCCAGGTGAAGTTTATGATCGTGACTTCGTGCCGGTATGGTCGCCACCACGGAAATGGCCGGTATCGTTCCCCGACGGGCGTGATATGAGGTTGATGCCGTTGGAGGGTCGCGGGAGGTGAGCGGAAATGGCTGAGAACGGGCTCGCCGACGGTGCGGAGGCCGGTGCCGACCTTGATCTGGACGGCCTGGAGACCGCGACCCGGTTGCGGCTGTTCGGCTTCGTGCGGCGTGACGACCAGCTGTTGTATCTGTGGGTGCTCCGGGCGATGGACCGGTTGCGGTTCGCGCACGTCTCGCAGGCGCACACCGATGACGTCGCGACGGCGCTCGCCGAGTTGGCTTCCCAGCACCAGGACGCGCCCGCCGAGGCCGAGAACCTGCGTCAGCGCCTGGACAATCTGGCCGAGGACGGTGTGTTGCACCGGCTGGAGGATCCGGCGCGGGCCGGGAAGCTGTCGGCCTACCGGAATCGCCAGTCGGTGTACCAGTTCAGCGAGCTGGGGTATTTGGCGTTTCGCGCGGTCAGCGGTGTGTTGGCTGCACGTATCGAGGACGCGAATCTGTCCCGGCTGGTGTTCTCCGACATTCTGCGTGATTTCGAGGGGCTGGCTCGAGCCAACCGGGATGCCGATGCCGATGAGATCGTGCGGCGTCTGACGAGCCTGGACCGGGTCGTGGAGGACATGGCGCAGCGCACTGCGCGTTTCCATCTGACCTTGGGCGATATCACTCGCACCACCGACACCTCTCCTGAGGTGTTCCTGCGGCACAAGGACGCGTTGCTGAGCCACTTGCACAATTTTGTCGTCGAGCTGGAGCGGTACCTGCCCCGCCTCACATCGGCGGTCGCGGCGGTGGAGCAGACCGGCGTGGCAACGCTGCTCGACCGTGCGGCCATGGCCGATGAGCGTCCGTTGCTGGGGCATGACCGAATCCGTGAGGACTGGGCGCGGCGCTGGGCCGCGCTTCGAGCCTGGTTCGCGATTCCGGACGCGGGACAGTCTGCGGCCGATGCTGTGGTGGCGGCACCGCCTCGGGCCGTCGAGGTCCGCGACACCGCTCGCATGGCGGTCTCTGCGGTGATCGCCTTGCTGCGGCAGATAACCGATGCACAGCGCAGCGGTGTAAACCGCAGCACACAGCTCAAGCACCTGGCCGCATGGGTGGTGGACACGGCAGATGAGGAAGCGGCGCACGCTCTGATGTCGGCGGCGTTCAACCTCCGCTCGGCGCGGCATTTCGGCACGGTGCATGAGGACGAGGAGCTGATCTCTTCTCGCAGCACGTGGTGGGACGCTCCAGGGGTCGAGGTCTCGATGACCTTGTTCGCCAAGGGCAAGGCTCCCACACCGGGCGTTCCCAAACCGGTCGTCGACAAGCGCGGCAGCCGGCAGCACCTGCGCTCCCAGCAGGCCGCCGCGCGCGCCGCCGAGCGTGATTCGGCGGCGCGGTTGCTGGGTGCTGGGGTCCATGGCCGCGTTCTGGACGCAGCCGAGCTGCGAGTGCTCCTCAAGCTGCTGACCCGGGCCTTGGAATCCCGTTCGATGGTGGCCGGCCGCGTCACAGCGTCGGGAAGTAACGATGTGTTGACCATGCGGCTCGTGCCATCACCCGGCGGCAGTGCGGTTCAGACCGAACACGGTGTGCTTCACCTGCCGGGCTACGCACTCGAACTCGCCCCACTGCGCCGACGCGCTAAAGCAGGGCTCTGATGGCCGAGCCCATGGCCGCCGAGACGGTGGCCCCCAGCGATCTGGAGTCGTACCAGCACGCCGTACGCCTGGTCCTCACCAACGATGTGATCACCGCGTCGCGGCCGACGGCCGCCGCGTTGAAGTCGGTGCTGGCCTGGGCTGACCGCATGGCCAAGGACTTCCAGGAGCTGCTGGGCTACCGGCTGGAGGCGACCGCGCACCATGTCCGCCTGATCCGGCGACTGGACCTGCTGGACGGCACACAGCACAGTCTGTTCGCGGCCAAGAGCGGGCGGTCATTCGATCGCCGCCGCCTGGCCTATCTGTGCCTGGTGCTTGCTGCCTTCCACCGTTCCCGCACTGAGATCGACCTGGTGGATCTCGTGACCGTACTGGGGCCGAGCGCGAATGCCATTGACGGGCTCGGGTTCGAGGCCACCGTCACCGAACACAAGCGCGCGGTGGTGGATGTCGTGGACTGGCTGGTGGAGCGCGGCGCGCTGCGCCTGTCGGACGGGGACGCGGAAAGCTGGGCCAAGGACTCCGAGCACGGCGATGCGCTGTATGACATCGATCACGACATCTGCACCACGCTGTTCCGCCCGCTGCGCCCGCTGCAGTTCGTCGACAGCGCCCGCGGCCTGCTGGACGTGGAGCAGACCGAAGCCGCCCGCAGGTCCGTGCAGCGGGAAGCCGCAGCCCGTCGCGCCCGGCGGCTTCTGGTGGAGCACCCCGTCGTCTATTTCGGGCAGGTCGACGAAGCGACGGGTGCCGCTCTGCGCTCGGCCGAACTGGCCGAGAACCTGGCACGGATGACCGGGCTGAGTGTGGAGCGCAGGGCTGAGGGCGTCGCGTTGGTGGACGGCTCCGGCCGGTTCACCGACCGCAGGTTCCCGGGCCGCGGCGGTGCGGTCGCCAGAGCGGCGGGGCTGATCCTGGCCAAGATCGCAGACCTGCTGGAGGATCCGGACAGCGGGCCAGGAGTGCGCCGGATGACCGTCCCGACCGCCGCCGAGGTCCTCGACGATCTGATCGCCCGGATCGACGCGGGTCGGCACACGACGGATTCGCTGCCGGTGTCGGCTTCGGCCGCGGTATCCGGTGGCGAGCGCACACCGGCCTGGGAGGCGCCGTTCGTCGAGACCGCGGTGCTGGAGTCCATGATGCGCGAGCTGTACGAGGAGTTCGGCGCCGGATCCTTCACCGAGCAGTGGAAGTACGACACGTCCGGTTTGTTGGCCGAAGCCGTTGTCCTGCTGACCGATCTGGGGCTGGTACACCGGGTGCCCGGAGGCGTCCTGGTGTTGCCGGCCGCCGCGCGCTACCGGAACATCAAAGCCGCGGTGCCGCGGCGCGACTGGCGTGACGACCAGCTCGCGCTGGACCTATCGGACCTGTTGACGGAAGGACAGATGTGAGCAGGTTCAAGCCGACCAGGGCCGGGATCGTCAACCTGTGGGACTACATCGACGAGGAGTTCGTCTTCGCCGACGGCCGCCTGGCGCTGCGCGGGCACAACGGCTCGGGCAAGACCAAGGCTCTGGAGGTACTGTTCCCGTTCGTCTTGGACGGCTCACTGAGCGCGCGCCGTCTGGACCCGTTCAGCGGCGAGAACCGCACCATGAAATCCAACCTCCTGTATCGCGGCCAGGACGCCGCCTACGGCTACGTGTGGATGGAGTTCGCGCACGACGGCGAACCGGTCGAGGTCGTCACGCTGATCATCGGGTTGAGTGGGCACAAACACCGGGAACAGGTCACGCCCGCATACTACGTGACCGGTAAGCGGATCGGGGTCGACATCGGGCTGCTGTCGGCCGATTCGCGTCCGCTGACCGCCAACCAGCTGTCCGCCAAGCTGGATGTGTCGGAGTGCTTCAAGGACCGGCGCGGCGACTACCGGGACGCGGTGGACGCCAGGCTTTTCGGGCTCGGGACCGACCGCTACATCCAACTGCTGGATCTGCTGCTATCTCTGCGCCGTCCGCTGCTGGCCAAAGACCTGGACCCGGTGAAGGTCTCCAACACCTTGTCCGCCGGGCTCAGCCCCGTGGACGAGGAACTGGTCGAGCAGGCTGCCCGGGACTTCGACAACCTGGCGGCGGTCAAGCGCCGTTTCGACGACCTGAGCACCGCTTCCGGAGCCGTCGAGGCGTTTCTGGCCCAGTACACCGCCTATGTCAGGGCCCATACCAAGTCACAGCTCGACCGCTTCGACCATTTGATCGGTGACGCGGCCGGGCACGCCGGCGCCGTGCGGGATGCCGCCGCCGAAGTCGACCGCGCTACCAGGTCCGAGGCGCGGGCGGAGCAGACCCGCGCTCGTTGCGACCGACGCCGCCGCGAACTGGATGCTGAGCGTGGTGCGCTGGTCAACAGCCAGGCATACAAGGACCACGAACGGCTCGAGCAGGAACGTGAGAAGGTCGAGAAGGCCAGCAGACAGCTCGACAAGGACCGCGCACAGCTGGCCAAGGATCGGCGGAATATCAACGATCTGATCGGTGAGGCCGACGGGTTGCAGGACCGGGCCGGACAGCTGGACCGGGCCGGCGAGCAGCACCGCCGTGCCATCCTCGCAGCGGCCGACGCCGCGGCCCTGGAATGGGATCCGGCTGTCCTGGAGGCTCAGGACCACGATCGGGATACGGTGGTCACCGCTCTGGTCGCGTCCCGGCGCGACGACATCGAGCACGTGCGGACCGAACTGGGACGAGTTGATGAGGCCGAGAAGGAACGGTCCCGTGCTGACAAAGACCTGGGCAAGGCGCGCGAAAAAGCAGAGCGTCTGGGCGCGGTGGTCACCGAGACGGCTGGTCGGCTGACCACCGCCCGCGCCGCACTGTCGGGGGCGTTGAACGCCTGGACACTGCGCTGGGCCGACGCCGACGTCCTTACTGACGGGCTGCCGGAAGCACTGCATGCGGCGGCGGCCCGGATCGGCGAACCTGACGCGGCGTCACTGGAGCAGACCTACACCGAGGCCACCGCCGGGCGTCGCGACGAGCTGATCACACGGCGCGAAAACTGCAAACGGAACGTGTCCGATCTCGAAACCGTGATCGAGGGACTCAAGTCCGAGCGCACGGCTGTCGCCGAGCAGCGCGATGAGGCACCGCCTGGCAACGACCTGCGTCCCGCCGACCGCGCCGATCGGCCCGGCGCGCCGCTGTGGCAACTGGTCCGCTTCGCCGACCACGTGCACCCCGAGCAGGCCGCCGCTATCGAAGGCGCACTGTATGGCTCCGGAGCCCTGACCGCCTGGCTGCACCCGGACGCGGACCTGACCCGGTCGGCCGTGGCAGCCGCCGAAGCCGATGGCTATCTGATCCCGCTGCCCCAAGATCATCGGCCGGCCGACGCGACCCTCGCCGACTTCCTCGAACCCGAGCACGAGCAGAACCTCGTCGCGCCGGAAACGATTCGGGCCATCCTGGCGTCGATCCAGGTCACCGATACTCCGCCGAAAGCAGGATTGGCAGCGGTCTGGATCACCACCTCGGCGCAATACGGCCATGGCGTCCAGACCGGTGCTCGGCCCAAGACCGAGCCGGAATTCATCGGAGCCACTGCCCGCGCAGCGCGCCGCCGTGCCCGCCTGGCCGAAATCGACGCGCGGATGGCCGAACTCGGTGCCACGCATGAAGGGCTGCAAGCCGTACTCGACAAGGTGCTGGAGGCGATCGAGAACATCGAGAACGCCGCCAAGCTGCCTCCCACCGGCGCGGTGCTGACCGCGGTCGGGGATCTAGCCACCGCCGCGGCGCTGCACCGTGATGCCGAGGGCGTATTACGCGACGCCAGCGCGGTACTGGACGTGGCCACCGCCGAGCTGTCCGCACGCCAACGCACACTCCGCCAGGTAGCTGGAACGCGGAACATGCCCCACACCACCGACGAGGTGGACGCAGTCGATCAGGCTGTCACCGACGTCCAGCTGACCATCGAAATGCTCGCGCGCGATCAGAGCGAGGCGCGACAGGTGAACACTGACCTGACGACTCGGCGGGCCCGCATCGTAGAACTCGAAGGAGACTACCTGGAAGCAGCCACAGAGCTGGCTGAGCAGGAAACCGAGTTCGAAGCGGCCAAGGCGGCATGGCAGACGGCCAAGGGCAGCATCGACAAGGAATACGAGGAGATCCTCGCGACCATCACCGGCCTCGATGCTGAACTCGGTACGGTCCGTACCGAGCTGGCCAGGGCCGAGAACCTGAAGAACACCGAACACGACAACCGTATCGGCGCCACCCGCGACCTGGACAACCGCCGCACGACCTTGCTGGCCGCGATGGAGGCGCTCAGTGAGGGAGCTGACGCCTTCGCGCCCTTCGCCCACCCAGACCTGCGCGACCTGCTCGGCGTTACCGAAAGCGCGCACTGGCCCTCGTCGGGCCGATGGATTCCCGCCGCCGAGGCGGCTGAACGGGTCGAAACATTGCTGGCCGACCCCGAGCCGGAGACGGACCCCGACACCGCGGTCCGCCGGATCATGCCGGCCGAATCCCAAACCCTGCTACACGCCTACCGCCAAGCCACCTCGGGCGGCCGCGCAGTCGTCCAAGCCACCCTGGACACCGCCGGCGACCGACTCACCAGCGCCTACCAGGAATTCGACAGGGTGCTGCGTGGCCTGGAGGACGGATACGAGGTGACCCTCGGCCTCGGCGTGCCGGCCATGGTCGACGTCACCGCCGATGACGGCCGCCAACCAGTCGCCCGCTTCGCCCAGCGCATCGCCGAGGAAGCCCAGACCCAGGGAGTGCTGCTGGAGGAGCGCGAGCACGAGGTACTGGAGGACACCCTGCTCACCGCGCTGGCCCAGCAGATCCACCACCGTGTGCTGGCCGCCAGGGACCTGGTCAAAGAGATGGACGCCGACACCCGCGCCAAGCCGATGTCCTCTGGGATGGCGATCGGCATCAGCTGGGTGCGCTCCGACAAGATCAGCGAACTGCAGAACGCTGTAGCCACCCAGCTCCAGCACAACACTGCCGCCCTCGGTGCCGACGGCCTGGCCCAGCTCCGCCAGCGGCTGCGTGAGATGATCCGTGACCACAAAGCTCGCAATCCGCGCGACACCTACCGCGAAACCCTCGCCACGGTCCTGGACTACCGCGACTGGTTCATGTTCGCCATCCAGCTCATCCACCCCGGCGGCCGCACCGAACAGCTCACCCGCAAACGCCACAGTTCCATGTCCGGTGGCGAGAAATCCGCCGCCATCCACCTACCGCTATTCGCCGCCGCCAACGCCATTTACTCTTCAGCTAAACCCACCTGCCCACGCATGGTCGCCCTCGATGAGGCGTTCGCCGGCATCGACGGCAACTTCATGCCCGACCTGCTGGGCCTGACTACCAAGTTCGACCTCGACTTGTTCATGACCGGCCACGAGCTGTGGATCACCACCCCGGCCGTGCCGATGATCGCCCACTACGACATGATGCACGACGAGCACAGCCAGACCGTGTCCTCGCTGTTGATTCTGTGGGACGGCGAGCAACTCATCGACGCCGGCGCCGGCTTCGGCGGCAACGACGATATCGCCGCCGAACTGCTCGGCTTCACCCCCTCCCGCCGCGAACCGATCACTGGGACCGACGACGGGCTGCTACCGCCGGCCTCCGAGGGCGACGGCGAGCCCGAAACCGGTGATGACCTGTGAGCGGACTGGAGGCGTTCCGCGGCCCGGAGTACCAGCGGCTGTTTGCCGCGGTACGCCGCTCGCTGGAGCGCACCGGGTCGGATCTGACCGGACAGGTCAGCGTCGGCTCACTCGACGAGGCCGAACGCAAAGCCCTGATCGGCTTGACCGGGCAATACCGCCCAGCGGGCGTCGCACGTATCACGGTGAGCCTGTCCCGTCTGGACGAGGTCGTCCATGCTGCGACCGGTCTGCCCCTGCCCGAGGCAGTGGCGGCCATCGTCGGCAAGCCCCTGCGTCACAAGCCAGACGAACGCGCACGCGACGAAACCGCCCGTGCCGCCGCACGCTCCCTGGCCGAGGCCAGCCCTCTCTACCCGGCCTGCTCGTGGTTTCAGCAGTGGCTCGACGCGCTCGCACCGGCGATCACCAAGATGGTGAACCAGGGCACCACCGCCCGCCTGGCAGCAGCGGTCCGAGTCCTCGAGGCCATCGAACAACGCCCCGAACAAAACCTCCCGCTCCTGCTGCCGGCACTCGCAGAACAAGCCACCGGCGACACCAAAGCGCTCGGGCGCGGCAAACCGACCGCGACCCTGGTGCTTCGCGCCTTGGCTCTGCGAACCGGAACGCCGATGCCCACCAGGGCGGAAGGTACTAGAGAGCTGTGGGACCGCTGCGGGGTGGTCGTCGACGATCTGGCCAGCCGCGTCCTCGTCCTCAACCTGCCCGCCACCGGCGACGGACTCGGTGAATGGCTCAGTGGTGCGGCTCGCTACGGCACCCCGTTCCAGATCACTCTTCATCAGCTCACGGTCCACCCGATGCGCGTGGCAGGCGCTGACGTGTTCGTCTGCGAGAACCCTGCGGTGCTACGCCAGGCCGCCGCCGAACTCGGACCGGACGCCCCACCAATGCTGTGCACCGAAGGCAGGCCCTCGGCGGCATTCCACCGCATGGCCCACCAGCTGACGGACGCCGGCGCCCGACTGCGCTATCACGGCGACTACGACTGGGACGGCATCGACATCGCCAACCAGATCATCACCCGACACCACGCCGAACCCTGGCACATGACCGAAGACCAGTACCGGAAACACGCTGACGTCACCGACGACGCCATCCGACTCCGGGGCAACCCGAAGCGGACACCGTGGGCGCCGGGTTTGGCCGATGCGATGGCGGAGCTCGGCGTGGCCGTCTATGAGGAGGCGGTGGCCGCGAGGCTGATCGAGGCCCTGAGACGGGCTGATCGCAAGTAGCGGCGGCCATCGCTCGCCAGCCGTGGGGCCGCTGTTCGGCGACGAGACTGCTTGGCCGGTCCTCTGAACGTCGGGTCTTATCGGGGACTGCGGCACAGTGAGAGCCGATGCCGAAGAAGGCTTGCTGCAGCGATTCAACCTGATCGCCTTCAGGTAATGTGCCGCAGCGGGTTCAGCCGCGACCTTCACCGCCGGCTCGGCCGCCACGAGGAACGTGATTCCATCCCGCCGCCGAGCGCCCCATCAAGCCGGTGCTGTGCAGGCTTCTGCCTCTACAGAAGTTGAGCACTCCCGGTCGCCTCGTCATAGACGTGGTAGGAATAGCGGCCGGATTCAAGGTGATCGGCGAAGCGCTCCAGGACCGCGAGCCAACTCGGGCGCGCACGGTTCCGGGTCCGGGATCGCAGCCCTGGTCGGAATACAGCAGTTGGCCCGGGACGCGTCCGGGATGGAGGTCGAGCACGACGTAGGTGCATGCAGTCGTCCCAGTCCGTGCCCGAGATGGTGACGCTGCGATGGATGAGACAGGACGCGGCGAAGTCCTCCGGCAGCCGGTAACCAAGTGTCGCCTCGGCGACCTGGATTTCCGACGGGGTGCTTGGCGTGCCGAGTCCGCCGAGCAGGGCGGGCGCGCAGGCGGCGAGTCCGGCCTCGATACGCCGCTAGGCTTCAGTGACCGCCGCGCACCGGCGAGGCGAGCGCCTCGTCCTCAGACTGTGGCGTGCCGAGTAACAAGGCCTCGGCCTCGGCGCGGGCCAGCGGCGGTAGCTTTGCTGCGGCATCCAGGCGCATTTTCAGTAGGCGAACCGTCGCGCGCGAGGGCCTACAGCTCCGCATCCATCGGCAAGGCGTACTGCTCCCCGGCCGCGCGTACTGCGTCGACCAGGCCCGGGCTCTCGGTCTGGGACAGCTACGACACGGGATCCAGTCGCAGTGAGGCGATCGCGATGCGCGCCGCGACCGGCACGGCCTCAGCAGCCAGCGCCGTCAACAGCCGCGCCACAACCCGACTGGCATCCGTCGGTCACCACGGACTCCAACGCCTGACATCCTGCGAGATAGTACCTGGCGTCCACGCCCTAATCGGCGTGCTCTTCTTACTTGTCAGCCCATTGCCTTACGCGATGACGCTCGTCGCTGATGAGCAGTGCTCGAAGCTGTGCCTCGCTGGTGTCCTTCGCTGCGGCGTACCTGTCGGCGGTGTCGCTGTGCCGAGCGTACAAGTCGAATTCATTCTGTTTCTCCCGGAGGATTTCAACCAGACGTTCGTCAACGCTCTCAGTGGTCAGGAGTCGATGTACGGTGACGCGCCGCACCTGGCCCATTCGGCGGGCCCGGGCGATCGCCTGTTCCTCGGCCGAGGGCTTGAGCTGCGGTTCGCAGAGCACGACCACCGAGGCGGCCTGGAGGTTCAACCCGGTGCCTCCGGCCTCGATCTGAGCGACCAAGGCTGCGGGTCCCCGCGTCCGAGTGAACTCGTCGGCGAGCCGCTGTCTGGCTCCGGCCGGCACCGAGCCGTTCAGCGGTCCGAGGACGCGGGCGTTGATCGGGGCTTTTCCGAAAGCGAGTTCAAGGTCTTGCCGGACGATGTCCAGGACTTCGCGGTAGTACGAATAGACCAGAACTTTGCGGCCGTCCTCAAAGGATTCTTGCACGATTTCCCGAAGCCGTCTCAGCTTATTGGAATCCTTCGGTGCGCCAGCCGTATACGCCACTTGACGCATCTCGGCGAATTTGCCATCAAGTACTGCTCTTCGGTAAGCGGCGGTTTGTGTATTGCCGAGAGGCTCCCACGCGTCGGTCCGGATCTCGTCAGGTAGTTCGGGAAGTACGTCTTCCTGGTTCCGACGGAGGTAGACCGGTGCCACCGCGCGTCGGAAGGATCGTGCGCCGCCGGCCCCGTCCAGGCCGGTGACGCGTTGGGCGATCGCCGGTTGCAGATATTCAACGAGATTACGGAACTCTTCGACCCGGTTCTCCATCGGCGTGCCAGTCAGGAACAGCACGCGATCGACGCGGTTCGTCCACTCTCTGACGTTCTGCGAGCGCTTCGCGTGGGGATTCTTGACGTAGTGTGCTTCATCGACCACGAGCATCGCGACCCGGACCTCGCGCGGTACGGTGAGGCTGCGCGCGGTGGTGAACGTGGTGATCGCGACGCCACCCTGGTCGATCCAGACCCGCTCAGCCGATTTCCTCAACTCGCCGTGCACCAGGTGCGAACGCAGAAGACTGTGCGCCTCTATCTCGCGCTGCCAGTTGATCAGTACTGTCGTGGGGCAGATGACCAGAAAGTGCGACTTGCCCGTAGCTTGCAGATGTGCCATGGCGGCTATTGCCTGCAGGGTCTTGCCGGTGCCCATCTCGTCGCCGAGTATCACTCGCTTGAACTGGAGCGCGAACCTGGCGCCGAAGACCTGGTACACCCGAAGGTGCGTGCGCAACTCGTCGATGACGAGCTTCTGGCGCTCGACTTTGTCCACTTCGTGCTCGGGCAGATACCCGTGTGCCGCGTTGGCGTCTATCGCCAGACCGACGATTTCGCCTAGCAGGGACTGGTATTCGGCAGCGCGGCGCTCGAAGTCGTCGAGAACACTCTGACGCGGAGGCGGCGTGGCAGCGATGACAGTGGTGGCCGCGTCCAAGGCCTCGAGCAGGCCGGCCGCCTCGGCCCGGCGGAGCACCGCTTCGACCCGCGCAGCCGCCTCAGCGGCTTGGGTTCGGCGTGTTGCACCGGACGCAAATCTGCGAACACGGCTCCCCAGGTACCGTAGCGGTTCGACGCCGGCTCCCAGCTCATTGACCATGAGCTCGAGTCCACGGGTGCTGTCAGTGAGGGTGTCGCCCAGTGCGACGCATCGTTGTAGCGCGCTGACGACCGGCCACCCGTTGCCGCGCGCGCTCTCGGAGTCGATACGCGCATCGACATGTTCGCGCCTCGCGTCCGCCAATCGCGCCGCGGCGGCGAGCGTCGATTCCGCGATCGCCGGGCCGACTTTGTCGAGTGCGGTCAGTTGATGGAACGTGTAGCCCAACAACGCGCCGACTGAGTCGATCCCTGCCCGGTCCAGGCCGCCGAGGACCAATCGGGACTCACTTACCTGCCTGAGGCTGTCCAACGGCAGCTTCAACAGCTCTTCCTTGAGGAGGGCCTCGCGCCGGGAAGTGTAGGTCTCGGCGACCCTCTCGCGAAAGCGGCTGTCAGCGGCTTGGACATCTTCGAACGTTGAAAGAACGCGCCTGCACCTCGTCAGCAGCGCGCCAGCCTCGGCGACGCTGGGGATCGCGCGAGGCAGTCCGGTGGGGGAGAAGCTGGTCACGACCTCCGGTCCTTTCCCGAGTCTTGGGGCTGTTCAAGGCTGTTCAGCGGTTGTCCGGGTGCCAGTCCTCGTCGAACAGTCGCCAAGCCGGCAACCGCTGGGCGCGGATTCCGTCCTGAGGCGAGGCCAACAGCGAGGTCCTGACCAGCTGAAGACGCAGATGTCTGTCGCCGGGCTCGGATTCGGCCGGTGCCCTGTCAATCAGGAACGCGGTGCGGCGCTCTCCCCGCACGAGCATTACGTCGGCGACGTACCCGGCGCTGGGAACCGCTCGATGGGCCTCGCCGCCGGTCTTCGATTCCAGACGTTCGAGGACCACGTCGTCGGGGATCCCAGGCACGAGATCGTCCGTGCTCGAGGGTCCGTCTGGGGCAGGTGCAGCGAGCTCAACGAGTCTGCGCCCGAGCCCACCGATGTTCGTCCAATACCCCCTGTGCCCAATGACGATCAGGTGTGCCCGGGCGCGTGTGATGGCGACGTTCCACAAGTTGGGATTGCGATCCAGGAACGCCAGGCCGGAACGGCTCATTCCGGGCGCGGCTACAAGGCTGAACACGATGGCGTCGCACTCTCCGCCCTGGAATCGGTGGGCCGTCCCAACGCGTACCCGAGGCGCGCTTGCCCAGTCCCGGGCGATTCTTTCCATCTGCTGAGCGAATGGTGTGACCACCCCGATGGTGGCTTCGCCCGGCAAAGTCCGCAGGAGCCATTCGACAGCGTCGTGGACGCGCGAGGCCTCCTGCTCGTTGACCCAGGACGAACCGTGTCGGCCGGGATTGGCCCTGCCGGGAACGTCGACCCATCGAACGGCTCGTTCGTCATCGGGCCGTTGGAGCCCTGAAGTCCTGGTCAAGATGGTCAGAGGCTTGTTCCGCGGGCGGTAGAACAGCTCGTTGGAGATGGCGGCGATCTGAGGGTGGCAGCGGTAGTGCTCGTGCATCAGGATGCTGCCGCCCGCCGCGTGTTCGAGAGCGGTGAATGCCGAGAAGTCCCGGTGTCCCGCGTGCTGGGAGACCAGCCACTGCGAACCTACGTTGTTCTGTTCGCGGCTGTCCGCATCTGTGGTCGGCGAGATCTTGACGACTGGCGGAAGCTGAAGCGGGTCACCGATGATCAATGCTCGTCTGGCGCGCATGAGCAACGGAATGACCGCCGCGACCGAACACTGGCTCGCCTCGTCGATGACGACCAGGTCGAACAGCCCTGGATCGGGAACGAAGCAGGTCCTGGTCGAGAAACAGGTCACTGCCCAGGCTCGAACGATGCCCACGGCCGCCTTGCGGGCTCCCCAGTCACTTGTCCCGCGCGTGGTCATCACTTCAAGGAGCCCCTGGAGCTGGGACCTTCCAGCGGCGGCGTTCTCGCGAACCGCCGCGTCGACCAGGCCGATACCCGTCCGCACCACTCGTTGTTCGGCCTGCAACAGAGCCGAAGTCAGTGCCGCGTCGTCCTCAAGTGTCGTCCCCCGCATCCTGCGCCAGCGGGACTCAGCACCGATCAGTTCGAGTATCGCCGCGCAGACCCGCTTCGCCTCTCCGGGGTCGGAGAATGTTTCCGTACCAAACGAGCGAAGCAGTCGTGCCCGTCGCGCGTTGCCGAAAATCTTGGCGCGACAGGCTCTGCGGCATCGGGCCTCGAGGGTGGCGAGAGAGGCCAGCTCGGCGGATGCCACGGTAGCCGCCGCAGCCTTGGCGGCCGGAGGAAGGCGCTCCACGGCTTCCTGGCGGTTCCTGCCGGCGTTGAGAAGTTCGCGTTCCGCGCGTGCCTGTTTGTCCAGCCGACCCAGAACGCCACGGTGTTCGCGCAGAGCACCCCGATGCTTGGCCGACCACGTCGCCTGGTTCATCGGCGGGGTGCCTGAAGCGAGCAGCCGGGTCAGACCCAGCCGTTCGCGCTCACGGTTGTCGTGCTCGCCGGATTGGCTGCCGGTTCGCACGACAAGCCCGGGCACGCTGCCGTTGCAGCGTTCCCAAACCTCGTCAACGGCCCGGTTGTTGGAAGACGCGACCAGCACGTTCTGCCCGGCGGCCGCCGCGGTCGCGACCACGCTGACGACGAGGGCGGTCTTGCCGGTCCCGGGCGGGCCGGTGGCGACGGTGAGCCGCTGCGACATCGCACCGGCGAGCACGTCGCGCTGGGCTGGATTCAGTGGGCTGAACATCACCTCGTTCGCGTTGGACTCGCTCAGTGGTTCTGCGAAACCGAAGAGCGCGGCCAACGCGGTGTTCCGGAGTTTTGCCGGGTTGCCGGCCATGCCGATGATCTGGTCGAGGTCTTCGAGAAGCTTGGTGTTGGCTCTGTTCTGCGCCTTGACCGCCAGCATGACTGCGGAGTTGCGAGCCCCGCTGAGCGCCATGTCCGTCTCGATGACTGCCTCAAGACTCTCCGGATGCAACGGTTGCACGCATTCCAGCTCGAAGGTGTTACGCAGAAGGACTCTGATGTCGCGCGCCATCGTGAACCGATCCCCAGCAGTCCAGCCCAGCCGATAGGTCGAGCGCAGGACCTCGGCTTCCTCCTCGCCCACCCATATTTTGGCGAACTCTGGGTTGACCTCTACCTCGCCGTATGGACGCATCTGCAAAATGCCGTTGCCTGTCCGCAGTTCAACTCGGCGCAGCAGCAGCGGTGCGAATCGAGGCGCCCTCTGAGGTTTGCCATCCCGATCACTGTGGAGGACCACGACCGGGTACCCATACACGAACTCGCAGTCGTCCGCATTCGCACCGATCGCGAGCTCCTTCAGCTCGCTTGGAATGTCCAGCAGCCCGTCTGTTTCGGCGTCGGCGGCGCTCAGGATCTGCTCGGCACCGGACATGCATGCGTAGTGGGTCGCGCCTTGGCTGAACACTAGCTGTCCGTCGTCGACCTCGGACTCGCCACGGACACAGTCCCGGTAGTAACCGATGAGGTCCTTGAACGTCGGCTCATCGCCCACTTTGGCCCTGCGCGGCGTGGCGGCGGTGCCGCGTGGGTCGGACGGCCGTGACGGCCCGACCCGTCGTGACCGGTTCAGCGGGGTTCTGGCCACGTAGATGTGCCCGTCGACGCTGGCCGCCGAGATCACCGGAGCCTGCCAGCGGTCCCGGTCCTGCGCTCGCAGCCTGCTGTTGAGGTGCGAGAACAATTCCATCGCGGAGACTTGGTCATCGCGATCCTGATCGGCCGCCCCGGTCGCGAGGGCCTGGACCAGATGCTCCGTGAACAGAGAAGGCCCGTTCTCATCGGTCCCGGTGTAGGACGCGGCAGATGCCTGGGAGGAAGAGATGACTACGACGCCGTTCGTTTCGAGTGGGCGCACGTCGCGCGGCTGGTCCGGCCCTGGCGCCGAAGGCTGCTCACCTTTGGTGCGCAGACCGACAGCGAACCCTCCGCTGTAACAGCAGTCCAGGATGACGACTCGTTCCCGTGCCCGGCACAGCGTCAGCCGGTCGTTGAGAAAGCTCGCCGGCACCGCGGTGCGCGCCAGGTCGTGGGGGACGGTGTCACGCGCGACGAATTGGAACTCCGAGGTCGCCGCTTCGCGTACTCCGTGGGAACTGATGTAGATCAGGCACTGCTCGTCGCGCTCACTGTCGGCGAGGAAATTGTGGACGGCCTGCCGCAGCTCCTGCGCGGTGAGATCGTTCAGGCAGGTAATCGGGTCGAACCCGCCGATGTCGCGAGCGCGCAGTACCTTTTCCAACTCCCGGACGTCGGCCGTCGCGCCGGGCAGGGCGGCGAAGGTTTCGTCGTCGTAAGCGCCGATGCCGATGAGCAGGGCACGCCGACGTGATGGCCTGCTCACTCCGAGAGCTTCCCGAGTGATTCCTCCAGTTCTCTCGTTTGCTCCGGAGTGAGTCCATCCTCGACCCGGATCTCGATGTCGCCGACCGCTATGACGATCGTTTCCTTCGCGGCGTTCTTACTCCACCGGTGGATCGCCTTCACCACGTCGGGAACCATCGGCGCGACGACGGGCCACGCCAACTCCAGTGTGAAGCGCAGCAGTTCGGCCCCGCCGCCCTTCGTCCCTGGACGGGCGTCGGCCCGGCCCTCGTAGGCGAAGACGGCATCCACTCCGTCGATCGCGGAAAGCTCAGCGCCCAGCGAACGGGTCATGCGCTCGGCGTACTCGTCCTCGCCGTCCACAAAGACGACAGCCCACGGGTGATCCCCACTCACGTTTTCCTCCCCCCGGCCGAAGCCGTGACTCTCTTCGTACTCTGACATAGTCTGGCACGAGGCGGGGGAGTCTGGCAGACGCTGAGTGTTGACCACGTGACCCGTCGTGGTGGCGGGCGGTCAGTCGGCTGGCAGGCATGCCGGTCAGGCTGCGGCGATTGTCGAGGTCGAGATGCCGAGCCGGGCCATCGCCGCCCAGGGCCGATCCGCACCGCTTGGTCAATTCGAGTACTGAGACGTCTTCGAAGATGTCCTTCGTGCGTGATCCGTTGGGTGTGGCAGGCTTCGACAAAATAGTAGGAACCGGCGTTCTCTGGTGCCTTGGGTGTTGAAGCAGGTGATCTCGGTCGGCGTGAGGACTCGAAGGTCCCCGAAGACGAAGTATTAGCTGATGTCCGGGTTGGCACCTTGGAACGAGTCGTCGAGACCAGCTGTGGGAGTTTCGTATGGCGGACCGTCCGAGGCTTCCCGCCGTCGGGCAACAGGCACATTGTCCGCGGGTGGGCCGCCTTGTGTTTGCCACGCCAGGAGCCCGGCAGGTGGCAACCTGGTGCCCATGCCCGGGTCCCTTTCGATCATGCCGTTCATGTTCGAAGGAAGGTGAGGGAGCTGTACTTTATCGTTCACGTACAACTGTTCATGGCTTGCTGATCTCCACGGCGATTTAGTCGAGCCTGGTCATCTACCAGCGATCCAACCGACCCATGACTGCTCGCCCTCGGTCTGTGTATCCGGAGGCTGTGCCAGGGCCCCCATGGAAAGGCGCGACGCAAACGTTCAGGCGCCTGTGCGGGAAAGATCGGCCAGCGGCTCACCGCGTTCAATGCCCGAGACCTGTCAACGTCTGATGAGCTTCGTGAGGATCCTGTCACGGGCAGTTGCCAGGTGGCCGGGCTGTCGAAAAGATAGTGCCTTGTCCGTTGCCGGCTCAGCCGGTGCGGCAGGGGGTCGATCTCGTCGAGGGGTGGAACGTGTCGGAGCCAGAGCTGGTCAACCAGCGGTTTCTCCTGGTGGGCAGCGAGGCCCGCGTCGGCGGTCAAGCCGAGATCCGTCGCGCCGTGGACACTTGGTCTCCCGACGGCGCTTACGTGGCCGTCAAGTTTCTCAGGATCCGCGATGATGATGATGCCGTAAAGGTCTTCTTCGAACGGGAGACCGACGCGCTCCGGGCGATTGATCACCCGAACGTCGTTCGCCTGATCGACGCTGGCCGAGACGCCGCGTCGGGCCGCCACTTCGTCGCGTTGGAGTGGGTGGAGGACGATCTCGAGAAGCGTCTTGCCCGTGGCCACCTCTCGTGGCAGGGATTCTTTGACGAGATCGGGTTGCCACTTGCATCGGCGCTGTCGTGGGCACACCTGCACGAGATCGAGCATCGGGATGTCAAGCCCCGCAACGTTCTGATCAGTTCGGCCAATGTTGTCAAGCTGGCCGACTTCGGGATCGCGAAACTCCGTGACAAGCTGTCGGACCCTGAGCAGACCGTCTCCGACTACCGCACGGCCTTGTATTCTCCACCCGAGGTCGACGGTGCGGTCCCGTGGGTTCGTGATGTTTACGCGTACGGAGTGCTGGCGGTCCGGTCGATGAGTGCGGCCCAACTTTCCTCGCCGACCGATGTTGCCGTCGCGCTCGATGAGATAGAGCGGCTCCCGCCGGAGCTTCGCCGATTCCTCCACAGCTGTGTCTCGGCTGATCCGCACCTTCGCCCCAAGAACTGCGCCGTCCTGGAGGCCGAGCTCATCGAGGCGTTGCAGGCATGCGGAGCTCGTGAGGACCGGCGGCACAACCAGGTATGGCTCAAGCTGAGGGCCCGCGCCGCTTCGACAGTGCTCGGCACCGACGCTCGTCAGCACTTCGGCGCGGCCGAAGCGGCAGTCATGGAAGATCTGAATGCCAGCCGGGCCTATGTGGAGTTCGGCTTCGATCCGAAGACACGTCAGGCAGACAAGGACCAGATCCAGCTTTATGGTCAGCGTTTCCGCTACGTCATGGTGCCCGATAGTGACCGTGATGACCGGCATGTGATCATCTCGGCCCGCGAGCTGGACGACAAGATGCGTCATGGCATGCAGACGCACGCGTGCCCGCTTCCGCCTATCGTCACATGGACGTTCGATGAGCCGTCTGCAAAGGCGGCCTACGAGGGCACTGAAGCGCTGCTCAAGGTTCTCGATGAGCATCTCGCGGCTGTCCGCGAGGAGCGCGCTTCCCAGCAGGCAGGCGCCGACGACCTCAAGCGGCTGCTGCAGGATTGGCGCCGAGTGCTGGACGCGAGGGAGGAGTTGGCGCGCGGAAGCCAGCGTCCAGTCGAGTATCAGGGCTACCGGACCGGCACTAACGGTGTCGTGATCTTCAACCTTGTGGGGGAGTCGGACCAAGACCTGCTGGACCAGGAGTGGGAGGTCCATGACACGTCGAAACGGCTGTGTGCGCGCGGCGACGTGGTGAAGCAGGATGACGACACCGTGACCATCAGGTTCAGGCGACCGGGCGAGCTGCCGACCAACGGTGTCCTCGTTCCGTCAACTGGGCCGTCAGGGGTTGCGCTCAAGCGGCAGCGTGACGCATTGGCGAAGATTGAGGCAGACGAGGCGGCGAATTCCGCGCTCGGGGCCATCCTCGCGGACCCAGCCAGTCTCTCAGTCGGGCCGCCCAGCAGGATCGAAACGTGGCAGAGAGGGGATTTGGACCGCAGCAAGCAGGAGGTCGTGCGCCACGCACTAGGCACCCAAGACCTCGTGCTGGTGGAAGGGCCACCTGGAACAGGCAAGACCACGGTCATCGCCGAGATCGTCGGGCAAACCCTGCGTAAGAGTCCGCGAACCAAGATTCTTATAGTGAGTCAGACGCACATCGCGATCGACAACGCCCTGGTGCGCCTGGAACAGGCCGGGGTCGACGGCATCGTCAGGCTAGGCCGGCCGCAGGACCCGAAGGTGGCCGCCGAGGCGCAAAAGTTCCTTCTCGACCGCCAGGTGAAGAAGTGGATCGCGCAGGTCAAGCAAAGGGCCGACCTGTTCATCACGGAGCTGGCGAAACAGCACGGCGTCGACACGCGCCATCTGCAGGCTGCGCTCGTCCTCGAGCAGCTGATCGCCGCCCTCGGAGATATCAACCACGTCGAAGGCTTGGTGGCGTCGCTGGCGTCGGGTCCGATTAGGGTTGCCGCAGAAACTAGCCGCGGCCCTGGCGAGGACCTGCTGGCGGCCCGCGAGCGGCTCGACAAGCTCAAAGAGATCAAGGACGAGCTGCTGGCCGAGGTGCGCACGGCCCTTGCCGGCGATCTGACGATGCGTGACGAGCTCACGGTGGCTGACGCCCGCGCCGCGGTTGAGACGATTCTTGCGGGCGTGCCGAACGCCGTGAAGCTCACCAAGATCCTCAAGTTGCAAGGAGAGTGGCTCCAGCGGATCGGTTCCGACGATCACCTCACTGAGAGCTTCCTCAAGACGCGCAGCATCGTCGCCGGAACGGCCATAGGCTTCCTCGGACACCGCTCCGTCCGCGACCTCACCTTCGACCTCTGTATCTTCGACGAGGCCTCCAAGGCGACCGCCACCGAGTCACTGGTGTCGATGGCCCGCGCCAAGCGGTGGGTCTTCGTCGGCGATACACGGCAGTTGCCTCCAGTGGACGAGGATCTGCTTCGGAACGAAAGGCTGATGCAGAGTCACGACGTCAATGCAGACTCTGTGAAGACGACACTGTTCCAGTACCTCGCCGACCGCACCACGGCGCCGGTAAAGCATCTGCTACGCGAGCAGTACCGCATGATCCAGCCGATCGGCGACATGATCTCCGCGTGCTTCTACCAGGACCAGCTGGTTTCGCCGCGTATCGAGGGGCTGGCAGGGTACGGGCACCTCGCAAAGCCCGTGCTGTGGCTCGACACCGGCGGGCGCGGCGCCGACCGGCGTGAGGCAAGAGGCACCGGCGGCAACACGAGTATCGTGAACCGGGCCGAGGTCAACATCGCCTACGAACAGCTTGAGGTCGTCGCCCGCGCTATCGGCCAGGGCATCGTGGCCGTTCCCGAAGGGCGCGACCTTGAAGTGTTGCTCATCGCCCCGTACAGCCGGCAGGTCCAGGAGATCCAACGCAAGCTCGACAGAGTCAAACTCGCCCACGTCTCCGCAGCGGCCCTGACCGTTGACCAGGTCCAGGGACGGGAATGCGACCTGGCGATCTTCTCGGTCACCCGCAGCAACGAGAAGGGCATCATGGGCTTCATCGGCAAGGACTACTGGCGACGCATCAACGTAGCGCTGTCACGGGCGCGCTTCGGGCTGATCGTTGTCGGCGACGCACCTTTTTGTCGAGCGCAGCCGGGCGCGCTGCAAGATGTCCTGAACTACATGTCCGACCACCGCGACGTCTGCGAGATCCGCGATGCTTCCTGAGGATGACGACACCCTGCTAGCCCGCCGTTATGGGCACGAACGGCCCGGACTGTCCCTCATCAGGATTGAGGACGCGGCCGTTCCCGTCACGGTCGTCAGCGCCGACGTTCTGGCGCAGGAGCGGAAGAGCTTTCCGCTGCTCGACGAGTTCGTGCTGCGGATGGTCGCAGCCGGAGTCGCGGAGGACGACAATGTGGCGGCGGTGTTGGGGCTGTCGGAGGGCCTCGTCGCCGAGGCCATCGCAGACCAATTCTCTTCGGACACCCTGGAGCGCGACCTGCGGGCGAGCGGTAAGGCGGTACGCCTGACCGCCAAGGGACGCCGCTCGGTCGAGACGCTCGCGTCGGTCATGCCGGTCCGCGACAATTACGATGTCTTGTTCGACCGGCTCGCGTGGAAGATCCGCCGGTTCAATCGGCGGGAACTCATCTCGAAACACGAGGCCGATGAGGCCGGCATGATCATCCTTCCGCCGTCGAAGACGTCACGCGTCGAACTGGCTGACATCACCCCATTCGGAATCAATGAACTGCTGAAGTCGGGAAGCGCGGAGGAGTCGCGTGTAGAGGTCCTGACCGTCAAGAAGATCGTCTTGGACAAGGCCCGACGGTTTCTCCCGGCGAAGCTGCTCATCTTCGCCGACTCTACCGCGACCGAAGTCCAGGTCGGCATCGCCATCGACAACGAGCTGAGCCCGGACCACGACCGGGCGCTCGAGCGCCTGGGCGGCGTGTCCGCCCTAGGCATCGCCGTGGAGTCGCCGGCGCCGCGTCCGCCACTCGACCCCGAGCTTGAACAGATTCGTGAGGCCACGGCGAGCGGACAAGACGCGCCTGCGCTGAGCGGTCAGCAACCGGTGGACAAGGCAGCGGTGCCGACGCCATCCATCGAGGTTCGCAGCCTCGACACACACGAACACCCGCCGCTACTCCATCAGGCACTCATCGGCGCGCGACGGAGGATCTTTATCTGCTCGCCGTGGATCATGGGATCGATCATCACGACGGACTTCCTCGCCAAGTTGGAACGGCGTCTTCAGAGAAAGGTGAGGGTCGACATCGCGCATGGCTATGAGGACGGATCGAAGTCCGACCAGCGCGCGATCGACAAGCTTGAACGGCTGGCCCGTAGATATCCCGATCTGCTGATGGTGACGCGCCTAAAGAACACGCACGCGAAGGTCCTCATTTTCGATGATGTCTGCGTCATCACTAGCTTCAATTGGCTGTCTTTCAAAGGCTCTCCCGATCGGACATACCGTATGGAACGCGGCAATTTCGTGCGAAGTCAGGATTATGTCGATGGAGAGTATGAAACGTACCTCAAGATCCTTGAAGATCAGGCCACGTAGGCTCGCTAGCCCGGGGCGTAGACGGTGGCTGTCGCGGCTAGAGAGATTCACCTGAATCTGCGGGCTTCGAAACCAGCCACCGGTGGTCCGCAGACCACCCGGCGTGGCCATTGTGCACGCGACTACGAACGCCGTACGCCGGTCGCTGTATGGCGTGCGACCCAGCGTAGGTAGTCACCAGCCTCGGCTCCGAGGACGTTCGGAGCCATCACCTCAGCGCCGGAGGATCCGGGTGGCGCGCTGAGCAGCACGAGGTCCTTGTCGCGATCTGTCAGCATGAGCGTGTCGCAGTCGACGGGGACCGTCCCAGGACCGGTGTCCGTCGCCGCCAGCGCTCAGTTAACACGCAGCGCCGGCGCGTAGCTCCCGGTCCGTCCCATGTCCCAGAACACGGTCGTTGTCGGCATCCGGTCCCAGGCGTTGCCGAGCAGCAACGCGCACGCGTGCGGCATTGACAGGAACAGCAGGATCTCGGTGGGCTCATGCTCACTCGCCAGCGTGCGCAGTTCCTCGCGCAGTTGGTAGATCAGCGCCCTGGCATGGGAGACGCCCTGGATCGCGGAATGCCCAGGGGCCGGGAGCCGTACTGTGATGTGGCGCGCCTCTGGATGTGACTTCGCGATGAACTTGTCGACGTCCGGGGTGATGTCGCACGCGAAGCTGACGCTCACAGCCCACGGACATCCCCGGAGGATACCACTCGCATCCGCCGGAAGCAGCACTTCCAGGTCTCGCTGCGTGCCGGGGCGCGCCGTCGAGGACCAGAGCCCGTCGCGCGACCGCGCGGCCACCGTGAAACCCGCCGTGCTGGACAGCGCGGTGCCCACGGTGAACCACATCGGCAGCCGCATGCTCCCATCGACTTCGACGTCGGTGATCCCCAGGTCTCTGAACCGCCTCCGGGCAGCGGCGAGATCGGCTGCGACCTGACGACGTGCCTTGGTCGGATCGGCGAACGACCGGCGGTTGTCCGGATGATCGCCCTCGATCAGGCCGGTCCAGTCGATTGCGTATGCCGCCTTGGACGATCTCGGGTCTTCCTCCAGCGCTTCGACGACCAACAGGGCACGGGCTGCCGGAGCACGCAGATGCAGACCGTCCACAACGGTGGTCAGCTGGTCGCGGGTGAAGGACTGGCGGGGTGCTTTGATCCACTCGCGGATCTGCCGGAGTCCGACCGCGACCGCTTCGGTACCGGTGCGGGTACGGGCGCCGACGGCGGCGTCGTTGACCTTCTCCTCCCATTCGGCCTCGGACTGGCCGTGCCGAATCTGCAGGCACTCGAGGAACTCGATCAGCTCGGCTTCGTCGATCCCGAGGTGGTCGGCCCAGTCACGGCGCACCTGCGCGACGGGTCCTGTCGCGTCGCGGATCGTCTCTACGATCCGGCAGTCGGTCGTCGCCCGCGGTCCCAGGAGGATGTCGGTGCTGTCGATCGCCTTGGTGGTGGCCAGGACGATTTTCGGTGGCACAGGACGGCGGAGCCTGAGCATGGTCCAACTGGCGTGGAGCCGCTGGAGCAGGCTGTGCTTGCCCTGCAGCTTCAGCAGCCATTCGCAGGTGAGCGGGCTGGTGGCGTCCACCGATGCCTTGATCTGCCAGTACTCGTCCGGGTCGTCGCCGGTGCCCAACAGCGTCACGTCGTCGACGTTGCCGGCCCCGGTGGCCTCGACGGCGAGCGTGACGATGGTGGAGTCGGCCCGCTGGCTGCGCAGGACGTGGTACCAGGTGATGAGATGCTGGACGTCGTCGCCAAGCAGCCGGGCTCCGCTGGGCGCGCGGGACGTCAACGGACCGCCGCATCGAACGGCCGGGTCGGCTGGGTCCGGGCGAGGACTTCGGCCGCGATCGCCGCGTCGATCGCGGTACGCCGTCGGTAGGCCTCCAGGACGATTTCCGGGACCAGGCGCTGCCGCAGGTCGGAGTAGGTGTAGCCGTGAGGGCGGCCGTCCGCGGCCCCAGTCATCGCCGCGAGCGTGGTGATGTCGTCGGCGGTCAGCTTCGTCCCGGCCAGCAGCCGGGACAGCAGCGCGGCGCGCTGGTGGTGGTCAGGGCGTTCGAAGACCTCGACGACCGCCGCCCGGCGCCGCAGGGCCGGGTCGAGCGCGTCGAGCCGGTTCGTGCAGACGATCGTCAAGATCGGCAGTCGGTCGGTCCGGATGCCGTCGATACCGCGCAGCAGGGCGTTCACCCCGGCACGATCTTCGTGGTGCATCGCGGCGAGTTCCCTGGACTGGGCCAGGGCATCGCCCTCGTCGATGAGCAGGATCCCGAGGCTGGCCGCGATGCCGTCGGCTCGCCTGGTTTTGGCGAAGTCGGCGCTGATCCGCTCGAAGGCACAGGTGAGCAACGTCGTCATCTCGCCAACCGCGCCGCGGCCCCGCGCGGTCAGGCTCAACGGGTACAACGTCACATCGATGCCGGTGCGCACGGCGATAACCTGGCCCAGGACCTCGGCGACCTCGGTCTTGCCGACGCCCACGTCGCCAGCGAAGACAAACAGCGCAGTGCGGTCCTTCACGGCGTCCAGCGCGGCGATCGCCTCGCCGTGCACCTCCTGGCTCCAGACCATCAGGGCCGTCGGGTTCGCCAGCACGACCGCGTCGTTCACCAGGCGGTTGATCAGGGCGTCCAGTCCGACGAGCGCGTTGCTTCGGGCCTGCGCCGAAGGGTTGGGGAACTCCTCGGTGCGGGCGAAGAGGCCTTCGATGCCCTGGGTCACGAGTAGCTCCTGAAAGTCGAACGCTGGAGGCCGACACCGCCGTTGGCGTAGGTCCGGTCGGTGTCCCAGTACCCGTGGGAGTCGCTCGGGGGCTTGCCGGTGGTACGGACGACGGGAATCCGGCTTCTCACCGCTTCCCGCGCGCCAGCCGACAGCCGCCACCATGTGCCTGACGGTGTCAGGCTGTTGAACCACTGACCGCCGGCGATGTCGACGCCACGCGTCAGCCCTCCGGCGTTGCCGGTCAGCGAGCCGTCGGGACCGACGGTGTAGCGCAGTGCCCACAGAACCCGGTTGTCCTTCTCAAACCCGAACTGGTACTTCTCGACGTAGCCCCCGGTGAGCAGCTCCTCGAGCTCGGTCAAGAAGTCCTCGACCTGCGCCGCCCCCGGCTGGCCGTAGAACATCCGACTCTGGTGCAGGTCAGTGGCCACCCGTCCGGCCAGCCGGCGCGCGTGGGCACGGGTGAACGTGTCGGCGTAGGTGTAGCTGGTCGTCATCAGTAAGCCGCCTTGAAGGCCGTGCCCAGGACCTGCTGCCACATCTGCACGGCCATGCCCTTGATGGGCTCGTAGCGGGCGGTGGTGATGGCGTCGAACGCGTCCTGGGCGGCGGCGACCAGCCGGTCGCGGTCGGCGGCCTCATAGAACTCCGCGACGTTGTTGTCGAAGTTCACCGGGTCCAGGACCTGGATCGGCCACGTGCCGCGGTCGGGCAGGTCGGCGGCCTTGTGGAAGTCGGTGAACGCGATCTGCTTGTCGAACCCGCCGTCGACGATGAAGCCGAAGAACGCCTCGAGGGCGTCGACATAGTCGTCGAGCACCAGACCGTGGTCGGCCAGGTGGATCCAGATCAGCTCGAGCATGTAACTCTGGCACTTGAAATCGCCGTCCCGCTTCTTTTGCTGGCGGGCCCACCACTTCGTGAACCGGATCAGCTGCGCGAGGTCCCGCGGGTGGATCTTCTTGCGTCCGCGGATGAAGTCCAACTGCAGGCGGACGCTGGTCTTGTGCAGGGCGTCGTCGGTCTTGCTGACCAGGTAGCCCACGTCGTTCGCCTCGCCCATATACAGCACCGGCACGACGTCGACGTCGAGCCCGGAAACGCTGAAACGGACGGTCACGCAGTGCGTGTTCGCGACGATCTGGTCCTCGGACATGGTCGGGTAGATCTCGACCAGCCGGTCGCGCACCCACTCCACGAGCTTCGGCAGCTCCTCGGGCGCCAGCTCGGCGCGCACGTAGACGGCGAGATCGCGATCTTTGGCGTTGCTCAGCGCGGTGCCCTTGGCGACCGAGCCCGCGTTGAGGGCCTTGACGAACGCGAAGCCCGGCGTCACCGCGATCTTGGCTTCGATGCGTTCCCGGAGGTTGTTGACCTGCGCGCGCTGCGCGTCGACCTCCGCCTTGGTGAGGTTCACTTTGTCTTCCGCGAACGCCACCAGGTCGCGGTGGGTGATGTGAGGAACCACGTACTGTCTTCCGTTCGACTGGTTCTGGGCACGGCGGAGCCGTCAATCGGCTGGGCCGGAGGAAAAGCGGTGGTTTCATCGCCCGTCGGCGGAGCGCCACCACGTCACGCGACACGGCCTCAGCTCGTTCGGCTGACGGCACACGGATGTCACGTCGTGCATAAAAGGCATAGCTGTTACAAGTCTTTTGCGTCGTGACCTTGGTCACTGGCGACGACTCGACTTTAGCACTCTCTCCGATCGAGTGCTTACGGCTTTGCTGTCGCCGCCGAGCCGACAGCTGGCGTGCGTCAGGGGACCTGCGACTTGGTGTTTGGCGCCGAATGGGCCGGCCTGACGGTGGGGTCGCTCGGGCCTCGGCGACATCGGTCCGCCGCCGCGTCGCCAGATCGACGGCACCCGGCGAACCGTGGCGCATGCGTCTCGCCGCGTCCGCCTGCGGGTCGGGTGCCGCCGTCGGGCTGCCGTCAAACAACGTTCAGCCCGACCGCCCCGAACCGCTCCCGGGTGTCCTCGATCTGCTCGCGGGTCGGCGTCGGGTTGTCAGCCACGGGGTAGAGGATGTCGAATTCTCGTTGTGGGCGATTGCGAGCTTGTGCAGCGCGAGCACGTCGACGCGTTCGACGTTGCCGAGCGACGCGGTGTAGGCCGTGACGCCGTCGATGTTCGCCACGTGGTCGGTCAGCCCGGACACCAGAACGAAACGGACGTGGACCGGGACGTCAAGCTGGTCCAGGCGCCAGGCAAAAACCAGGATCGGATCCAGCTGGCGCTGGTCGGCCGTCGGTACGGCTGCCGGTCCCAGGACTTGATGTCGAGCAGCACCAGGTCGGTCGTGGCGAGCAGCCGGTCGTCGGCGCGGGCGCCGAGGAAGCCGGAGGTGTCCAGTGCTGCGTAGAGCAGTCTGAGGTACTTGAAGCGTGCATCAAAGTGCTGACGAAGTGCGGCCGGAGCAGCGGCTCGCCGCCGCTGACCGCCATGGCTGAAGGGGACGTAGGAGCCGGCCTGGGCGATCAGGCTGTCGGCGCGGCACCGGAAGCCTCCGTCGCGCTTGTGCCAGGTCTCCGGGTTCGAGCACTACAGGCAGCGGAGCGGGCAGTTCTGGGTGAACCTAGTACGCCGGGTTCCGGGGCCATCGACCCCCGTGGACAGGTCCCAGGAGTTGACGGTCCCCAACGGCGACAGGTGAACCGTTCCGGGAGCGGACCACGCTTCCTTCTGTTGAGCCAGGTCAAACAAGGGTCCGGCCTGCTGCCAAACGCGAAACCGCCGCGTGAACCCGCGGCGATTCAGCTGTTCGGGCCAACACAGGTCTAACACAGCGGGCCCAAAAACAGCCCCGTAACACAGTTATCGCACTGCTTAACACAACGATGTGGCACGATCTGTCACGGTGGCCGTCACAAGGGTGACGTCCTTCCGGCGCAGCTCAGAGACAAAATCCCTGCTCAGGTGCCGTTGATGTCGGCCAGTCAGATCTATGCGGACCATTATGAGCAGAACTGGGAACCATACGAGCAGTACTGGACGCCCATCACCACCCGCACGCGCGGCCTGATCGTCGACGACATCACCGGCCGGGTGGCCGCCTGGTGTCTGCCGAAGTTCTTCAACCACGGCCAGCACGGGAAGTTCGACTACGCCCCGCCGCTGCCGGAGGAGCCCTTCGAGGTCTACGACAAGGTCGACGGCTCGCTCGGGATCGTCTTCCACCACGACGGCGCCTGGCACGTGGCGTCGAAGGGCTCCTTCATCTCCGACCAGGCTGCCTGGGCCGGTCGGTATCTGGCCAAGGCCGACACCTCGGCGCTGGACCCGTCGGTGACCTACCTCGCGGAGATCGTCTACCCCGAGAACCGCATCGTCGTGAACTACGGCGACCGCCGCGATCTGGTGCTGCTCGCGGCGTTCGCCGCCGACGGCACCGAGCTGCCGCTTCCCGAGGCCGCCCCGGCTTGGGCGGGTGTCGGCAGCGTCGTGCGGACCTACGCCTGGTCCGACACCTTCGGGGTGCTGGCCGCGCTCGCCGAGAAGAACCAGCACCTGGACGGCGCCGACGCCACCGGGACCGACGCCGAGGGCTGGGTCATCCGCTTCGCCTCCGGCGTGCGGACCAAGACCAAGCTCACCGGCTACGTCTCCCTGCACTACCGGCTGACCAGCATCGGGCCGCGGCACCTGTGGCGTGCGATGGCCGTGCAGCTGTACCCGGAGGCCACCGAAGTGCAGATCGCGCAGGCCGTCGGGCTGCAGACGAACGAGGTCGTCGGCATGCGCCGGATCCCCGGCGGGCCGCTGGCGCCGCTGCTGGAGGACGTGCCCGACGAGTACGACGCCTGGGTACGCGGTGTTTGCGATGACCTGAAGACCCGGGCCGCGGAGCTCACTGCGAAGATCGAGGACGGGCATCGCTCGCTGGCGCACCTGACCGGGGACCGCGGCGCCTACGCCAGGGCGGCGAAGGGGTTCGACCCGTTCGTGCGGGCGGGGATGTTCCTGCTGCTGGACGGCCGGCCGATCGCGATGCACGTGTGGCGCGCGGTGAAGCCGGAGGCGAGTGAGACGTTCCGGGACGACGACGAGAACTGATCCACCGAGGATTGAGGGTTGATGGAAGACGACTACATCGACGACGTGTATCCGGGCGCCGGCCCCGATCCGGTGCCCTCCGGCCCCGGGGTGCAGCCCGGCAAGCCGGTGGTGCACCTGATGCGCGGGCTGCCGGCGTCCGGCAAGTCCACCGTGGCCCGGCAGCTGATGGCCGCCGCCGAGGGCCGGATGCGCCGGGTCAGTCTGGACGAGCTGCGCCGGATGCTGGACGACAACGACGGCTCCAAGCGCCTGGGCCGCCGGCACGAGGAGACCGTGCTGGCGGTGCAGGACGCGGTGGTGCTGGCCGCGGTCGAGGGCGGCTTCGACATCGTGGTGGACAACACCCACCTGGTCTCGCGGATCCCGAAGCGGCTGAAGAACCTGCTCGGCGGGCGCGCCGCCTTCGAGGTGCACGACCTGACGGACGTGGACGTCGAGGAGTGCGTCCGGCGTGACGCGCAGCGTCCGAACCCGGTGGGGGAGGAGCACATCCGGGCGATGGCGCTGCGGCTGGCCTCGACGAAGTCCTCGGGCTGGAAGCTGAACGCCGCCGACCTGAACGACGTCGCCCCGGCCCAGACCTACGTCCCGGACCCGGCGCTGCCGGCCGCGGTGATGTGCGACATCGACGGCACCCTGGCCGACAACAAGGGCCGCGGCCCGTACGACTGGCTGAAGGTGGAGGACGACGGGCTGATCGTCGCCACCGCCGACGCCCTGGCCGCGTTCGCCGCCCGCGGCGACCGCGTCATCCTGATGTCCGGCCGTGGCGAGGACGTGCGCGAGGGCACGGAGCGCTGGCTGGCCAAGCACGGTGTGGCGTACGACGAGCTGTGGATGCGGGCGGCGAAGGACACGCGCGCGGACGACATCGTGAAGAGCGAGCTGTTCGACGCGCATGTGCGGAACCGCTTCGCCGTCCGCGTGGTGCTGGACGACCGGTCGCGGGTGGTGGCGCTGTGGCGGCGGCTGGGGCTGACGTGCTGGCAGGTGGACTACGGGGACTTCTGATGCCGACCGCTGATCGGGTGGGCGAGACTCTGGGCGAGATGACGGACGAGACGGCGGGCGAGATGGCGGGCGAGACGGCGGGCGAGATGGCGGGCGAGACGGCGGATCCCGAGCGCGCTTCCCTGGGCGCCTTCCTGGACCTGCAACGCGAGGGCCTGATCCGCAAGCTCGAGGCGCTCTCCGACCACGACGCCCGGCGCGCCCCGACGGCCAGCTCGCTGTCGCTGCTCGGGCTGGTCAAGCACTCGGCCCTGTGGGAACGCCGCTGGTTCCAGGTGATCTTCGCCGGGCGCAGGTTCCCGGGGGAGTGGCCGGAGCCGGGGCTGCCGCCGACCGACGTCGAGGACTTCCGCGTGGACGAGCGGGACGCGATCCAGCAGTGGGTGGCCTACTACCGGGAGCAGATCGAGGCCTCGCGCGAGATCTGTGCGACGTTCCCGTTGGGGCAGAAGTGCGACCACCCGGAGGTGGCTGAGCGGGATCTGCGGTACGTGATGACGCACATGATCGAGGAGACGGCCCGGCATGCCGGGCACGCGGACATCATCCGGGAGACGATCGACGGGGCCACGGGGATGGGCGGCTGACCGGCGGCTGATTGAACCACTCCGCCGACCAACCCCCAGCTGAGCCGACCGAGGCTAGAGGTTGCCGTTACGTCAAGCTCAAGCGCAGGAAATCGAAGATCTCTGTCCGCGCCGCCAGGGCCTGCGGCACCAGCCCCGGAAGGGTGAGGAACGCGTGCGGGGCGTCGGGGTACTCGGTGAGTTGTGTGTCCACCCCGGCGGTCCAGAGCCGGTCGGCGTAGCGGCGTCCGTGATCGGCCAGCGGATCGGCGGTCGGCACCACCACCAGGGCCGGGGCCAGGCCGCTCGCCAACTCCGCAGACAGCGGCGACAGCTCGCGCGGATCGGTTCCCGGTGGAGCGGAGAACCGCTGAACGAGGCGGATCTGCTCGACGCCGGCCGTCGCCGTGTCGGCGTACTCCGTCATCGAAGGGTAGTCGAACGCTGACTCCGTGACGTCGACGGCCGGGTTGACCAGCACCTGAGCCCGCAGCCGCAGTCCGGTGCGTCCGGCCCGGATCGCCGTCAGGGCGCTGATCAACGCGCCGCAGCTCTCGCCGAAGACCGCGACCCGCTCCGGGTCGACACCCCAGCGGGCGGGCTCGCGCAACACGAGTTCGAGGACGTCCCAAGCGTCGGCGACGGCGTCGGACAGCGGCGTGTCCGGGGCCAGGAGCCGGTGCTCGACTGAGACGACGACCGCGGGCAGGTGCGCGGCGAGGTGGCTGTTGGCCCAGTCGCACTGCGTGGCCGTGCCCACGAAGCCGCCGCCGTGGACGTGCAGCACGAGCGGCAGGGCTGCCGCGCCGGCCTCCTCAGATGCCGTACCGGAAGCCGGTCGGTAGACCCGCACCGGCACCTCGCGTCCGGGCAGCGCTATCTGTTCCCACCCGATGGTCGCGTCGGGATCGGGTTCCCCGAGCATCGCCCGGGCCGCGTCGGATGCCCGGAACCGGTTCTCCGCGGTGCGCCAAGTGATCAGCTCCTCGTGCGTCAGTGTCGTGAAATCGGGTGCCGGTGGCCGCTGGACGGCGGTGGTCTCAGTCATGCCACCCATTATGCACGCGGTGCGTGCAACGACAAGCGCAACGAGAAGCGCAACAACAAGTGCAACGGAAAATGCATAGGTTAGGCTGGAGCTCGACGAGAGGAGCGGGATGGCAGGCCGAAGGCGCTGGACGACCGAGGAGATCCTGGAGACCGCCACCGAGCTGCTGAGCACGAGCGAGGACGCCGAGTCGTTCAGCGTGCGCAAGCTGGCCGCGGCGCTCGGCACCGACTCCTCCAGCCTGTACCGGCACTTCCGCGACAAGACCGAACTGCTGCGCGCGGTCGCCGACCGGATACTGCTGGCCGCCATGGACGGCTACCAGCCCGAGGGTGACTGGCGGCAGCGCATCACCGCCGTGGCGCTGCGCCTGCGGGCGGCCTTCGGCAGCCAGCCCCAGCTCGCCGCGGTCTGGGGGCGTTACGCCTCAAGCGGTACCGGCTCGCGGCTGCTGATGGAAGAGGTGCTTCAGGCGCTGCGGATGTCGGGCCTGCCCGATGAGGAGATCCCGGCGCGCTACCACCGGATGGCGATCCTGGTCGCCTCGCTGATCGCCTCCGAGGCGGGGATGAGCACCCTGACGTCGGAGGAGTTCGACCGGGGCATGGAGCTGTTCCGCGTCGCGGTGCTGGGCGCCGACCCCGAGCGGTTCCCCGCCCTGGCCCACTTCGCGCGCGACGTCCGGCCGCTCGGTGTCGACCGGCAGGCCGCGTTCGAGGAGATCATCGCCGCGCACCTGGACTCGGTGGCGGCCGCGATTCCCCAGCCCCTGTCAGCCGAGTAGCGCTCGTACTTCGGCGGCGACCTTCGGCACGTCCACCGGCGCCGAGGTGTCGACCTCCAGCACCTGCCCGATCGCGATCGGCCCGCCGAAGCTCTTCTCCCAGCGGTCGAGGGTGAACGCGTGGTCCGGATGCACCGCGTGCCGCTCTCCGGCGGCGTTGCGCGCGTGGAACCGCCGCAGGATCTCCTCGCGCGGGGCCGTGCAGAAGACCTCGATCAGTGTCCCGCCCGCGCTCAGCACCCGTAGCGAGTCGTTCTGTCGATCGTGCCCCGGCCAGAAGTTGGCCTCCAGCACGCACTCCGGCGCATCGGCGGCCAACAGCCACAGCAGCTCCATCGCCGCCGCCCCGAGCCGCCGGGACCACTCCACCTCGACCGGACCGTTGTCCGCGAGCACGTCGTGGATCCGTTCCTTGATGCTGTCCTTCGCGAACAGCGGCATCCCCAGGGCCCGGGCCAGTGGCCGCGCGATCGTCGTCTTCCCGACCCCGGGGGCGCCGGAGATCATGACGATCTTGCGATGGAAAGGCTCTGGTTCCGCGGTCACAGGAAGGTTTTACCCTCGCCCCGGTACGTCGGGACGGAGCGGACGACCTCGTCGCCGGAGATGAGGTGCAGCGTGTCGAACCGCTCGCACAGCTCGCCGGCCTTGGTGTGCCGGAACCACACCCGGTCGCCGACCCGCAGCGTCGCGGCGACCTTCCCGAGCAGCGGCGTCTGCACCTCGCCGGCCGCTTCGTTCGGGTCGTAGGACAGCCCCGGCGGCAGGTAGGGCTGCGGCAGCCGGTCCTTGCCCGCCACGCCGGAGGCCGGGTAGCCGCCGCCGAGCGCGGTCGCGGTCTCCGGACCGGGACGCCGCACCACCGGCAGCGCGAACAGCGCCGCGGGACGGCCGCGGAAGGCACGGTAGGAGTCGAACAGCCACGGCTGGTAGAGCCCGGAGCCGGCGGCGATCTCGGTGACGGCCTCCTCGGCCGTGGTGCGCTCGATGCTGCCGGTGCCGCCGCCGTTGACGAACTCCAGCGGCGCCAGCGCCTGGACCGCGTCCACGATCGCCGCGCGCCGCGCCGCCAACTCCCGCGCCGACCGGCTCTGCATCGCGCGGATCGCCGCGCCGCGCAGCGGACGCCCGGGAGGGGCGTCGCCGACGCCGGCGATCTGCGACTCGTAGGCCATCAGGCCCGTCAGCTTGAACCCGTCACGCCGCAGGATCTCCCGGGCCATGGCCGCGACCTGCGCCGGGGTGTGCAGCGGGGAGCGGCGCGCGCCGATGCGGACCCGGCCGCCGGCGGCGTGGAAGGCGGCGTCGATGTCGATGCAGACCCGGATCGGCGCGGCCGGCCCGTCCGGCGCCCCGGCCACGGCCTTCTCGATCAGGTCCAGGTGATCGGGGCTGTCCACCATGACCGTGACCGCGGCCAGCGCGGCCGGGTCCCCGGCCAGCTCGGCGTAGGCGGCGCGATCGGTGGAGGGGTAGGCGACGACGATGTCGTCGAAGCCGTTCCCGGCCAGCCACAGCGCCTCCGGCAGCGTGAACCCCAGGACGCCCCGGTACCCGGGCAGGCTCAGCACCTCGGCCAGCAGCGACCGGCACCGCACCGACTTGCTGGCCACCCGGATCGGCTTGCCGGCGGCCCGCCGGGTCAGGTCCGCGGCGTTGGCGTGGAACGCGTCCAGATCGACCGCGGCGAACGGCGGCTCCAGGGCGGCGGTCGCGGTGTCGAGGCGGTGGCGGTCCGCTTCGGGGCCGGGCGGGGTTGCGGGCATGGGATCAGCGT
>NZ_JAAFYZ010000610.1 GCF_018274385.1 Catenulispora pinistramenti
GGGGAACGGACCGCACCACCTCAGGGACCGCCGCCGCTGAGACTAGATCGGCCACCCTAGGGAACCGCGCTAGTTTCCCTGAGGTTGCCGAGGCCCGCCGGAGGCCCGGCCCTTCATCACAGCCCTTGACCTTGACCTTGAACTTCAGCTCTTGATCTTGCCTGCGCCGTTGATCTTGCTGTTGATCTGGCCTGTGCCCTTGCTCTGACTTGCCGGTGTTGAAGAGGCCTGAGGTGAGGCGGGGTTGTGAACGCGAAAACCGGCAGCCAAGTCGCAAACCCACCACCCCGAACCCCGAACCGGCACAACTATGACCGAAGGCCGTAAAAATCGCCTTTAACCAAAACACCAAACCGCAACCC
>NZ_JAAFYZ010000611.1 GCF_018274385.1 Catenulispora pinistramenti
CCCGCGGCGTCCTGGTCATGACCCCAGACTCGGCGATGGTCCTCACCGGCAAACACGCCCTGGACTTCTCCGGCGGCGTCTCCGCCGAAGACAACTTCGGCATCGGCGGCTACGACCGCGTCATGGGCCCCAACGGCCAAGCCCAATACTGGGCACCGTCACTGACAGCAGCCCGCGACGTCCTGATGTCCCACTACGACCACACCTACATCGCCCCCGGCGAAACCACACCCCGCCGCGCCACCACCGACGACCCCCACGACCGCGACATCAGCACCTTCCCCCACACCTTCGCCGGCTCGGACTTCACCACCGTCGGTGAGATCTTCAGCGCCACCGCCAACCCCGACCGCAAAAAAG
>NZ_JAAFYZ010000612.1 GCF_018274385.1 Catenulispora pinistramenti
GCTGACGACGCGACCGAGGGGAACGGACCGCACCACCCCACAAACCGCAGCCGCTGAGACTAGATCGGCCACCCTAGGGAACCGCGCTAGTTTCCCTGAGGTTGCCGAGGCCCGCCGGAGGCCCGGCTCTTCACCATGGGTTTGACCTTGATCTTGCTGTTGATCTTGCCTGTGTCGTTGATCTTGCTCTTGATCTGGCCTGTGCCGTTGATCTTGCCCTTGCTCTGACTTGCTGGAGTTGAAGAGGCCTGAGGTGGGGCGGGGTTGTGAACGCGCGAACCGGCAGCCGACAAACACACCCACCACCCCGAACCCCGAACCGGCACAACTATGACCGAAGGCCGTAAAAA
>NZ_JAAFYZ010000613.1 GCF_018274385.1 Catenulispora pinistramenti
CGGTTCGTTCCCCTCGGTCGCGTCGGCAGGGCTTCGCCTACAGTGCCGGTGGCCGGGGGTCAAGTTCGCGCTGCACGAAACCGCAGCTCAGGCACCCAACCGCAGCGCGCGGACTTTACCCCCGGACGCCGATGCTGTACCCCCCGGGCTGACGACGCGACCGAGGGGAACGGACCGCACCACCTCACAGGCCGCCGCCGCTGAGACTAGATCGGCCACCCGAGGGAACCGCGCAAGTTTCCCTGAGGTTGCCGAGGCCCGCCGGAGGCCCGGCCCTTCATCACAGTGGTCTGGCGCGTTGCAGCGCCGTCGTGTCGGCGCGAAAATGACCCCGAGAGGTGCTGTCAAC
>NZ_JAAFYZ010000614.1 GCF_018274385.1 Catenulispora pinistramenti
CACAAACCGCCAGCGCAGGGCCCTGACCGGACCACCCTATGGAACCGCGCCAGTTCCCCGAGGGAGCCGAGAGCCCCCGCCGGAGGCGCCGGCTCTTCATCACAGTTCTTGATCTTGACCTTGACCTTCAGCTCTTGATCTTGCCTGTGCTGTTGATCTTGCTCTTGATCTTGCTCTTGATCTGGCCTGTGCCCTTGCTCCAACTTGCCGGAGTTGAAGAGGCCTGAGGCGGGGCGGGGTCGTGAACACGGGAACCGGCAGCCGACAAGCACACCCGCCGACCCGAACCCCGAACCGGCACAACTATGACCGAAGGCCGTAAAAAGCTTCTAAAACCCACACCCCAAC
>NZ_JAAFYZ010000615.1 GCF_018274385.1 Catenulispora pinistramenti
AAGGGCTGTGATGAAGGGCCGGGCCTCCGGCGGGCCTCGGCAACCTCAGGGAAACTAGCGCGGTTCCCTAGGGTGGCCGATCTAGTCTCAGCGGCGGCGGTCCCTGAGGTGGTGCGGTCCGTTCCCCTCGGTCGCGTCGTCAGCCCGGGGGGTACAGCACCGGTGTCCGGGGGTAAAGTCCGCGCGCGGCGGTTGTGCAGGTTGGCGGCGGTTTTGTGCAGCGCGAACTTGACCCCCGGCCACCGGCACTGTAGGCGAAGCCCTGCCGACGCGACCGAGGGGAACGAACCGAAAACCAGCCGGAGAAATACAAAACAGGGGGTGCGGGTACCGGCGGCTCGG
>NZ_JAAFYZ010000616.1 GCF_018274385.1 Catenulispora pinistramenti
TGGCGGCGGACCAGTGGTCAGTTGGTCGAGAACATGCCCGGGTGCCGTAGGCGGCATGCCTTGGTGGCCAGGTCTGTCATCCGGCGGCGGCCATCGTGGCGATGGGCGGCCAGGTCTACATGCCATCCGGCGGCAGCCAGGCGAGCCCGCACCGCACCTGCCAGCCCAGAGTGCGCACCCCGGGACTGCCGCGATACCAGCACCCTGACCGGCAGCCGAACTCGCCGAGCCGCCGGTACCCGCACCCCCTGTTTTGTATTTCTCCGGCTGGTTTTCGGTTCGTTCCCCTCGGTCGCGTCGGCAGGGCTTCGCCTACAGTGCCGGTGGCCGGGGGTC
>NZ_JAAFYZ010000617.1 GCF_018274385.1 Catenulispora pinistramenti
AAGTGAGGGCAAGGACAAGGGCAAGATCAACGGCACAGGCCAGATCAAGAGCAAGATCAAGAGCTGTGATGAAGGGCCGGGCCTCCGGCGGGCCTCGGCAACCTCAGGGAAACTAGCGCGGTTCCCTCGGGTGGCCGATTGAGTCTCAGCGGCGGCGGTCCCTGAGGTGGTGCGGTCCGTTCCCCACGGTCGCGTCGTCAGCCCGATGGGTACAGCACCGGTGTCCGGGGGTAAAGTCCGCGCGCGGCGGACATGCAGGTAGGCGGCGGTTTCGCACGGCGCGAACTTGACCCCCGGCCACCGGCACTGTAGGCGAAGCCCTGCCGACGCGACC
>NZ_JAAFYZ010000618.1 GCF_018274385.1 Catenulispora pinistramenti
CGGACATGCAGGTAGGCGGCGGTTTCGCACAGCGCGAACTTGACCCCCGGCCACCGGCACTGTAGGCGAAGCCCTGCCGACGCGACCGAGGGGAACGAACCGAAAACCAGCCGGAGAAATACAAAACAGGGGGTCCGGTACCGGCAACTCAGCGAATTCGGCTGCCGGTGACGGCGGACGTGTCAAAGTCTTGTTGGGCGGACAGCGGAGTCTGGTTCTGCGGACACCAGAAGTCTTGGTGGGTGGCCACTGACCCTCGTGGGGTGGTCGTGGGAGTTCCTGTTTCGACCCGTTGATCGAGCGGACCCCTTCGGTCGGGTTTGCTGATGTTTGC
>NZ_JAAFYZ010000619.1 GCF_018274385.1 Catenulispora pinistramenti
TTTCGCTCACTGGGTGATCACGCCCCCGGCTGGCCGGTGACCAGAACAACAAGAGCCGGATGACGGGAGACTGTCACGTCCGGATCTGTGGGAGCCCGGGGCTGAGATGCCCCGGGCCACCCGACGGGCTGTGATGAAGGGCCGGGCCTCCGGCGGGCCTCGGCAACCTCAGGGAAACTAGCGCGGTTCCCTAGGGTGGCTGGGTGAGTCTCAGCGGCGGCGGTTCCTGAGGTGGTGCGGTCCGTTCCCCACGGTCGCGTCGTCAGCCCGGGGGGTACAGCACCGGTGTCCGGGGGTAAAGTCCGCGCGCTTGCGGTCATGCGTGTGAGCTGC
>NZ_JAAFYZ010000062.1 GCF_018274385.1 Catenulispora pinistramenti
CTTGACCCCCGGCCACCGGCACTGTAGGCGAAGCCCTGCCGACGCGACCGAGGGGAACGAACCGAAAACCAGCCGGAGAAATACAAAACGGGTGGTGCGGGTACCGGCGGCTCGGCGAGTTCGGCTGTCGGTCTGGGTGCTGGCAGCGCGGCAGTTCCGAAGGTGCGCATTCTGGGCTGGCGAGCTCAGCCGCTGGTCTGGGTGCTGGCAGCGCAGCAGTCCCGAGGGTGCGCATTCTGGGCTGGCGGGTGCGGGGCGCAGGTGCGGGCGCGGGCTCGCCCTGGCCGCCGAGATGGCCGCCGCCGGATGGCAGATTGGTGTGGCCACCAAGGCATCCTGCCTACCGCACCCGGGCATGTTCTCGACCAAGTGACCACCGACCCGCCGCCAGGCCGATCCGGCGCTCGCCAACCCTGAACGCGCACCCGGGACACCGGCGCGCTGGCCAGCACCTGGACCGGCGGCCGAACTCGGCAGGCCGCCGGTACCTCACCCCCCGTTTTGTATTTCTCCGGCTGGTTTTCGGTTCGTTCCCCTCGGTCGCGTCGGCAGGGCTTCGCCTACAGTGCCGGTGGCCGGGGGTCAAGTTCGCGCCGTGCGAAACCGCCGCCTACCTGCATGTCCGCCGCGCGCGGACTTTACCCCCGGACACCGGTGCTGTACCCCCCGGGCTGACGACGCGACCGAGGGGAACGGACCGCACCACCTCACCGACCGCCGCCGCTGAGACTCACCCGGCCACCCGATGGAGCGGCGCTAGTTTCCCTGAGGTTGCCGAGGCCCGCCGGAGGCCCGGCTCTTCACCACAGCTCTTGATCTTGCTCTTGATCTTGCTTGTGGCTCTTGATCTGGCCTTTGCTCGTGCTCTGACTTGCTGGAGTTGAAGAGGCCTGAGGTGGGGCGGGGTTGTGAACACGCGAACTGGCAGCCGAGAAACACACCCACCGCCCCGAACCCCGAACCGGCACAACTATGACCGAAGGCCGTAAAAAGCATTTAAAACCCACAGCCCAACCGCAACCCGGCCCACAAACTCCAGCCCCCAGCAAACTCCACCGCCCCCAAGAACCCAAACCCCGAACAGCCCCAGGCACCGGGTGCCATCCACACCACTAGTCCATCCACACCACTAGTCCAGCCACACCACTAGTCCAGCGACAGCCCCGGCAAGATCTTGATCCGGCTGGTGTCGAAAACGCTCCGGCTGGTGGTCTTGTCCCCTATCTCGATCGAGGCGAACAAGAAGCGCAGTACGTCGCGCCGACGCGGCTCGGGCAGGCGCCACCAGGCGCTGGGGGCTTCGGGACCGGTGACGACGCCGTCCAGGACATAAGCGCTCTGCGTCTCCACGCGGCCGTGGCCGGTGCGGAACTGGTCCGGGCGGCCGGGGCTGCCGACCGGGCCGCGGCGTACCGTGACCGGGAGGTCGGACGGTGCCGGGACTGTGCTGCTCTGCTGGAGGACCTCGACGGCTGCCTGCTGGACGTGCTCCTCCAACGACTTCGCGCCGATGTGGCGGTTGCAGCGGTCGGGCGCCGGTTTGTTCTTTGAGGCGCAGGCGTACATTCGGTAGTCGCCGACGATCGAGCCGACCATGTGGTCGCGGCAGCGTTCGCAGACCACCAGGCCGGTCAGCAGATAGTCCGCGCGGGGGCGGTTGTCGGCGGCGGCGCTGCGTGCGGCGCGCTCGGCCTGGGCTCGTTTCCAGTCCTCGATGTCGACGCACGGCTCCCAGACGGCTCGGCGCAGGCCGTCGATGGATTCGACGCCGCCTTGGAAGACGCGTAGACCCGCGTAGCGCGGGGCGTCCAGGATGCGGCTGACGCCGCCGGTGGTCCAGGTGGCGCCGGTCACGGTCGGGATGCCGCGGGTGTTGAGGTCGCCGGCGATGGCGCGCAGGCTGTCCCCGGCCAGGAATCGTGCGTAGATCTGCCGGACGGTCTGCGCCTCTTCCTCGATCAGGGGGTGCATTCCGGAGCCGTAGCCGTAGGCCCGGCGACCGCCGCCGTGCGGGCGGCCGTCGTCGGCGTTCTGGCGGCGCAGCTTCTGGACGGTCTTCGACAACGAGGCGGCCTTGCCCGCGAACTGACGGGCTTGGGACAACGCGGCCTCCCGGCCCGACGGATCCGTGAGGTCCAGCGTGTCGCCCGTCGAATACAGATCGACCCCGTGTTCCTGCGCCGCGATCAACAACTCGACCGCGTCGGCCGGGCGGTGCCGGACCAGCATCAACGGCTTGAGCAACAGCACGGCCGGCACTCGACCACTACGCACCGCCGTAAGCAGCGCGGCCCACCCCGGTCGCTCGCTCCCCGCGTTCCATACCGAGCGCCGTTCGTCGGCGAACACCAGGTGCGCCGGCACCGTGATCCCGATCCCCGCGGCGTACTTACGCCCCTGTCGTTCCTGCACGTCAACCGGCGTTTGGTCGCCGTCGCCCCGCCTAGGAACGCAACAGTAGAGCGCCCCTACGGCACCTGCTTCGCCCAGCACAGCCATGAACTCAATCTACTAGCCTAACTAGTAGATGTAGAGGCCTGGTTCCGAGTTTGTCCGTGCAAGACCGACGACAATCGGCGGTGACTCGTTTACGCTGCCACCGTGGCTCTGCGGCAGTTCGGCGAACTGGAAGCCCAGGTGATGGACCGCGTGTGGCGGCACAATCGCCCGGTGTTGGTCCGCGACATCCTCTATGACGTGAACACGGACCGAAAGCTCGCCTACACAACGGTGCTGACCGTCATGGAGCGGTTGTGCCGCAAGGGCTGGCTGCGCCGGCAGCGCCAGGGCCGGGCGCACGCCTACGAAGCCGTCGCCTCGCGCGAGCACTACACCGCGCAGCTGATGTGCGACGCGCTGGCCACCAGCAGCAACCAGACGGTGTCGTTCGTCCACTTCCTGGAGCAGCTCTCGACCGAGGAGAACCAGGCGTTGCGGGCCGCGCTGGAGGTCCGTCAGCTCCTTTCCGACGACGCGACCGACGAAGGTGGCTGATTCTTCTCCGCGTGTTTACATAAGCACCCGTTGACCGATCTACTTCGCGCGGCTAATTTCCTCACTCGAGGCCTCAAGCAACATCAACTGCACGGCATCGCACCACCGCACGGGGATCAGGGCCCACCGCTGCGCCGCCCTGCCCCGCACCACACCGCGCAACTCGGGGGGCCAGGTCACCGCAGTCTTCTGATTCTCCGTGACGGCTCCACACATTGGGTGGCCGCACCAGGGGTCTCGCCACCTCCCCACACCGAGAGGGACACACCTCAGTGAGAATCAGCTCACGCCTGCGCGCACTCGCGTGCCTGGCAACGGCGGCCGCCGTCAGCGGCGCGCTGTCGGTCGGCGCGGCGTCGGGGGCCACGAGCCCCGGCACGTCCGTCGCCTCCACGGCCGGGAACGCCGCGGCGGTGACAGCCAACGTGGCCGCGAACGTGACCACGAACCTGACCGCCAACGTGACCGCGAACCTGATCAGCGCGGAGGCGACGGGCTCCGCCCACGCTTCGCAGCCCGCTGTCACGGCCGAGAACCAGGGGTCGAGCCACGCGTGCTCGGCGGTGATCGTCGTCGGGCACCAGTCCTGCTTCGCGTTGAAGCGGAACGGGGTCCACCCCACCGCGGCCTCGGCCTCGGCCTCCCCGGACGCGATTCCCTCCGGCGTCGGGTACGGGCCCTCGCAGTTGCAGTCGGCGTACAACCTCACCTCGGCTTCGGCGGCGAACGGGGCCGGTCGCACCATCGCGATCGTCGACGCTTATGACGACGCGAACGCGGCGTCCGACCTGGCCGCGTACCGGTCGGCGGCCGGGCTGCCCGCGGCGAACTTCACGAAGGTGAACCAGAGCGGCCAGACGTCCCCGCTTCCGTCCGCGCCGCCGTCCGGCGACGACTGGACCGTCGAGGAGTCGCTGGACCTGGACATGGCCTCCGCGATCTGCCCGCTGTGCAAGATCGTGCTGGCCGAGGCGAACGACGACTCCAGCGACGGGCTCTACGTCGCGCAGACCGCCGCGGCGAGCCTGGCCGGTTACATATCGAACTCCTGGGGCGGCAGCGAGTCCTCCACCGAGACCTCGCAGGACAGCCAGTACTTCACGCACGCTTCCGGCGTCGTGACCACGGTTTCCGCAGGTGACTCCGACTACGGGGCTTCGTACCCGGCCACTTCGCCGAACGTGGTGTCGGTCGGCGGTACCAACCTGGCCACGTCGTCCAACTCGCGGGGCTGGACCGAGTCGGTGTGGAACACCACGCCGGGTTCTGAGGGCACCGGTTCGGGTTGCTCCGCCTACGAGGCGCAGCCTGCCTGGCAGACCGCGCTGAACCTGCCGTCGGGCTGCTCCAAGCGCGTCGACAACGACGTCGCGGCGGACGCCGACCCGGCCACCGGTGTCGCGGTGTACGACACGTCGAACGGCAACAGCGGTTGGCAGGAGGTCGGCGGTACGTCGGCGTCGTCGCCGATGGTGGCCGCGATGTTCGCTCTAGCCGGTAACGCCGGGGCGACTCCGGCACAGGACATCTACCAGCACGCCGGCAACTTCTACGACGTCACCTCTGGCAACGACGGCACCTGCACCCCGTCCTACGTGTGCACCGCCGGAACCGGCTACGACGGCCCGACCGGCATCGGCACCCCCAACGGCATCACCGGCCTGCAGACCGGCGGCAGCGGCGGCACCGAGACCGTTTCGGTCACCAACCCGGGCAACCAGAGCTCTACGGTCGGTACCGCGATCAGCACCCTGCAGGTCTCGGGCACTGACTCGGCCAGCAAGGCTCTGACTTACTCGGCGACCGGACTTCCGGCCGGGCTGTCGATCAGCTCCTCCGGCGCCATCACCGGTACGCCGTCCGCTGCCGGTTCGTCGACCGTGACGGTGACCGCGTCGTCTGGTTCCGCTTCGGGCTCGACCTCGTTCACGTGGACCGTCAGCTCGTCCGGCGGTGGCGGCTGCACAGCCGCGCAGCTGCTCGGCAACCCCGGGTTCGAGACCGGCAGCGCGTCCCCGTGGGCCACGTCGGCCAGCGTCATCAACAGCGACACGACCTCCGAGCCCTCGCACTCGGGGAGCTACGACGCCTGGCTCGACGGCTACGGCACCACGCACACCGACACGCTCGCGCAGAGCGTCAGCATCCCGGCTTCGTGCACGTCGGCGGACTTCTCGTTCTGGCTGCACGTCGACACCGCCGAGACCAGCACCACGAAGGCGTACGACACGCTTCAGGTGCAGGTGCTCAACTCCTCCGGGAGCGTGCTGGGGACGCTGGCGACGTACAGCAACCTGAACGCCGGCACCGGTTACACCCAGCACTCGTTCAGCCTGGCCAGCTACCTCGGGCAGAACGTCACGCTGAAGTTCACCGGTACCGAGGACTACGAGCTTCAGACGTCGTTCGTCATCGACGACACAACGCTGAACGTGCGCTAGTCGAACATGCGCTAGAGGTAGGAACAGGTCCGAAAAGTGAGGCGGTGTACCGGACAGCTTGTCTGGTACACCGCCTCTCGCTGTGTCGACTCCCGCCGCTGCCGTGCCTTAGGAGTCCGGGTCGCCGATCGTGACCTTCTCGACCTCGGCCAGCGACGGCGACGGGTCCGAGGGCAGGTAGCCGCTGCAATGCAGCTGGAACGTCACCGTCGCCCCCGGCGCGACGAAGTCAAGGGGGCTCTGCTGCCCGCCGTACTCGTCGCCGGCCCCGCCGGCGCATTTGCCGGCGGCCTGGATGTGGAGGTTGAGGGTGACCCGCGCCGTCACCCCCTTGTTCGGGTAAGGGTTGGTGAACAGCCCGGTGACGATGAAATCGACCTGATCGGTCGGCACGATCTGCTCGATCGACACCTGACTCTTGTAGTTCTTGGATCCCCCGCCGCACCCCGCGGCCCCGGCGATCACCATCACGGTCGCGAGCGCGACGAGCGCCGGCCGACGTGCCATCCGACTTGCCTCCTGTGAACCGTCTTCTTCTCAAGCCCTTCGGAGGATTCGGCAGGTAGCAGTGCGGTGGGACGGCACAAGTGCCGTCGCGGTCTTGAGGATCACGATGGCCGGTCGGCTACCTGCACCGCGGCGCCGGTCTCCAGTTCAGCCGCCCACCGCTCGGACCAGCGCATGAGTCCGCGCATCTCATGCCGTGCATCCGCACCCAGTTGAGTGAGCCGGTAGGCGCCGCTCTCATCACGCTCGACGAGCAAGCTCTCCTGCAACTCGGTCAGCCGCTGCTGCAAGACGCTCGACGACATGCCGTCGCATCGCTGTTGCAGGGGACGGAAGCCGAGCGGTTCGTCGCGTAGTTCCCAAAGGATGCGCAGGATCCAGCGTCGGCCGAACAGGTCGAACGCGGCCATCAGCGGGCGGCCGCTGGCCGAGCCGCGGACCGGGCGGCCGGGACGTGGTGGGACAGCGGAGGCGGGGGTCAATTCGGGCTGCCGTTCCTTCTATATACAGGCCGGTCTGGGGCAGGTCGTGCGGGCTCGCGGTGCGTGGGTGGCGCGGTGCGCGGGTGGCCCGGTGCGTAGGTGGCGCGGTGCGTGGGTGGGGCGGTTACGAACTCAGCCGCCGCCTCAGCCTCACCCCGCGCGACCGCGAGATCGTCACCGACCGCACCTGCGCCCGATGCGGCTGCGAATACGAGTGGGGCGTGCACGTCGAGTACTTCGCGGACCGCGCCGGGCTGACGCGCGAGCAGATCTCGTCCACAGCCTGGGGATCCAGCGCCGACCCGTGCTGGCCCGTGCTGGCCCGAGGAGCGCGACCGGCTGCTGCTCGACGCGGCCGACGCGCTGCACGACGCGAACGACATCGACGACGCGCTGTGGAACCGCCTCGTCGCAGAGTTCGATGAAGCGCAGCTCCTCGACCTGCTGATGCTGTGCGGCTGGTACCACGCCATCAGCTTCACCGCGCGCGCCGCACGCCTTCCGCTGGAGGCGACGGCAGCGCGGTTCGAGACGTACTCCGGGTCGCTCGACGTCACATGATGAGCGCCAGCCCGAGTCCGGCCGCCGCCGCGGCCATCCCGGCGGCCAGGCTGATGGCGGCGTTCCATGTGGCCTCGATGACCGAGCCGTCCTCGACCAGGCGCATCGTCTCGTAGCTGAACGTGGAGAAGGTGGTGTAGGCGCCGCAGAAGCCGGTCCCGGCGATCGTCACCACGTCCTTGGGCATGCCGTCGTGCAGCGCCAGGCCGGTCAGCAGCCCGAGCACGAAGGCGCCGGTGACGTTGATCGTCATGGTGCCGATCGGCAGCGCGCTCGCCCGGCGGCCGGCGATCGCCTTGTCCAGCAGGTAGCGGGCCGGGGCGCCGAGCGCGGCGGCGGCTGAGACCGCGAGCATCAGGATCACAGCCGGCTCCACTTGATGACCTCGACGTCGTCGATGATGACCAGCCCCTCGGCGATCAGCTCGTCCAGCTGCGGAAGGAACGCGTCGATCTTCTCGACGGCGTCCACGATGATGATCACCAGCGGCAGGTCGTCGGCCAGCGACAGGATCCGCGTGGTGTGTATGCGCGAGCTCACCCCGAAGCCTTCGATGCCCCGGAACACGCTGGCCCCGGCCAGCCCCGCTTTCCTCGCCCGGGCCACGATCTCGTGGTACAGCGGCGCATGCCGGTACTGGTCCGACTCTCCGACGAAGATGCTCAGTCGGCGGGCGGGTCCGGACAGCTTCATCGCCGTCCTCCGATCGTCTCGGATTCGGCGTCTGATTCGGTGCCTGGTTCGGTGCCTGATTCGGTGCCTGGTTCGGTATTCGGCTCAGCCGGCCCGGTGTTCGGCTCGGCATCGGCATCCGACGCGGCGGACCCCACGTCGCGCGAGCCGTGGCGAGCAGCAGCGATCCCCCGCCCCACGCTCAGCCCCAACGCCGTCGCCCCCAACCCCGCGACCAGGCTCAGCACCAGATTCGCGACGGCCGCCCCCCAGGCGCCCGCTGAGATCAGCCGGTCCGTGTCCACCATCCACGTGGAGAACGTCGTGTACGCGCCAAGGAACCCGACGCACAGAAACGGCCGCACGTAGATGGTCGGCGGCCACACGTCCAGGATCAGCACCACCAGCAACGCCAGCAGGAACGACCCACTCACGTTGATCGCGAACGTCGTGGCGGGAAACGTGTGCGGGGCGGTCGGGAACGCCAACCCCAGGCCGTACCGGGCCGGCCCGCCCAAGGCGCCGCCCGCCGCGATCGCCGCCAACACCCGCCCGGAGTGCGAGTCGGTGTTCGAAACCATCGGGTCCATCTCCTACTCGTCGGACGATGACATGCGTCATCGCTATGAGTAGGGACCGTTGGCTGTCAAGGCGACGGCGGTTATACGGCGGGCCCCACCGCCGGATTTCACTCACGAGTGTACTTGCCGACTCCCATGCATACCCGGTATCTATATACCCGTGACCCGCAACCATACCGAGTATGCACGGAGCCGCTGACATGTCCGTCAAACACTCCCTGCTCGCCGGCCTCGCCGACGGCGAGCGCTACGGCTACCAGCTCCGCGCCGAGTTCGAGGAGCGGACCGGGGCCACCTGGCCGCTGAACATCGGGCAGGTGTACACGACGCTGAACCGGCTGGAGCGTGACGGCCTGGTCGAGCCGGCCGGGCAGGATGCCGCGAACCATGTCTTCTATCGGATCACCGATGCCGGGCGGGAGGAGTTGTTCTCGTGGTTCGCGCGGCCGGTGACGCGGGCGGAGCGGCCGCGCGATGAGTTGGCCGTGAAGTTGGCGCTGGCGGTGACGGTGGGCGGCGTGGATGTCGCCGCGATCGTGCACGCGCAGCGGAAGCACGCGTTGGCCGCGCTGCAGGACTACACGCGGGTCAAGGCGAGGTTGGATCCCGCCGAGTTGGCCGCTTCGCTGGTGCTGGAGTCGATGATCTTCCAGTCCGAGGCCGAGATCCGGTGGCTGGATCACGTCGAGGCGCGGGTGCTGCGGCATGCGCGCGAGAGCCAGACCACGCGGGTCGGGGGGCCCGCGGATCCGGGCTCTGCGAAGGGTGCCGGAGGCGCCGCGCCGACCGACGCCGACGCCAGCACGCGCACCTCGCGCAGCACGCGCGCCACCGCCACTGCCAGGAAGGGGAAAGCCATATGAGCGGCAAGACGATCCTCGAGCTCCGCGGCGTCACGCGGACGCACGGCAAGGGTGCGGCCGAGGTGCACGCGCTGCGCGGTGTGGACCTGGTCGTGCGGGCCGGGGAGTTGGTCGCCGTGATGGGACCGTCCGGGTCGGGCAAGTCCACGCTGCTGTCGCTGGCCGGCGGCCTCGATTCGCCATCCGGCGGGGAGGTGGTGATCGAGGGGACGACGCTGGCCAGCCAGTCGAAGGCGCAGTTGGCGGCGATCCGGCGGCGTTCGGTGGGCTACGTGTTCCAGGACTACAACCTGATCCCGGCGCTGACCGCGGCCGAGAACGTGTCCCTGCCGCAGGAGTTGGACGGCCTGTCGGCGCGCAAGGCGCGGGTGGCGGCGCTGACGGCATTGGCCGAGGTCGGGTTGCAGGCCGAGGCCGATCGGTTCCCCGATGAGATGTCCGGCGGGCAGCAGCAGCGGGTGGCGATCGCCCGGGCGCTGATCGGCGAGCGCCGGCTGATCCTGACCGACGAGCCGACCGGGGCGCTGGACACCGAGACCGGGGAGGCGGTGTTGCGGCTGTTGCGCCGGCGCTGTGACGAGGGCGCCGCCGGGGTGCTGGTGACGCACGAGTCCCGGCACGCCGCGTGGGCCGACCGCATCGTCTTCATCCGCGACGGCCTGGTCCTGGACGAGTCCGCCCCCTTGCAGCGCGCCGAGGACCTGCTGGTCGGGGACGAGGCGCAATCGTGAGCGGCTGGGGACTCGCGCTGCGGGTGGCGCGCCGGGAGGCGTGGCGGAACAAGAAGCGCTCGATCCTGGTCGTGGCGATGCTCGCGCTGCCGGTCGCCGGCGCCGCGGCGGCCGACACGCTGTGGCGCAGTTCGCAGGTCACGGCCGAGCAGAAGGCCGCCTGGGACATGGGCCGCTACGACGCGCTCGTCACCGACACCGGCGTCCCGATGTATCAGGCCCCGGATATGTCCGAGGCGGGGCCGGCGCGGGATGCGGCCGGGAACTCCCCGGCGCCGGTGCGCACGGCACCGGAGACCGTGGCCGGCCTGACCGCGCTGCTGCCCGCCGGTTCGCACGTCGGCCGGCCGGAAACCCTCGGCCACACGCAGGTGCAGGTGACCAACGGCACCAGCCGGGCGTGGGGGCTGGTCCGGGACACCGATCTCGGCGACCCGCTGCTGGCGGGCACCGCCGACCGGGTCTCCGGCACCGTCCCGGCCGCACCGGACCAGGTCACGCTGAGCAGCGCGCTGGCCGGGCGGCTGCACAAGAAGGCCGGGGACACTGTCGGGCTGCGCACGACCGACCCCGTCACCGGCACCGTCTCGCCGGTCCTGACCGTGCACGTGAGCGGGATCTACGACCGCAAGTCGGACCCCTACGGCGACGTCTTGTTCGTCCGGCCGGGAATATTCGGCCCGCAACAGACTGGTGTCGCGGGCGCTCCCAGCCAAGCAACGTTCCCGATCTCCGTGCACGGCGGCGTCGACTGGAACCTGACCAAGCAGCTCAACGCGCAGGGCTTCACCGTGCAGTCCAAACGACTGCTCGCCGATCCGCCGCCGCGGTCTCAGGTCCCGTACTACCAGTTCTATGCGGCTCACAGCGACGGCAGCAACAACGCCCAGCTGGCCGTGGTGGCGATCGCGCTGTCGATGATCCTGCTGGAAGTCGTACTGCTGGCCGGGCCGGCGTTCGCGGTGAGCGCGCGCCGGCGGCGCCGGGACTTCGGGCTGCTCGGCGCGGCCGGGGCCGACGGCCGGCGGTTGCGGCGGATCGTGTTGGCCGACGGTGTGGTGCTCGGCGCCGCGGGCGGAGTGCTCGGCGCCGTCGTCGGGATCGTGGCCTCGGCGGTCGCCCTGCCGTGGTTCGGCCACTACACGCAGCAGGCGCTGGGCGGATTCCGGCTCAGACCGCTGGAGCTGGCGGGCTCGGCGCTGGTCGGCGTCGGCACCGGCGTGGCGGCGGCGGTGGCCCCGGCGATCACGACCGCGCGGCAGGACGTGCTGACCGCGTTGACCGGGCGGCGCGGCGCGGTGAACACGCCTTGGAAGCTGCCGCTGATCGGGCTGGCCGGGGTGCTGGCCGGCAGTGTCCTGATCGTGTTCGGCGCCTGGCACGGCGGCCAGGCGGTCACGATCACGGTCATCATCGGCATCGTGCTGGCCGAGCTGGGCATGGTGGCCTGCACGCCGCTGATCGTGACGTGGTCCGGCCGGCTGGCCCGGGTGCTGCCGCTGACCGGGCGGCTGGCGCTGCGCGACGGCGCCCGCAACCGCGGCCGGACCGCTCCGGCGCTGGCCGCGATCATGGCGGCGGTGGCCGGGGCCTCGGCGGTGGCCATGGTCATCAACTCCGACGACGCGCAGAGCCGGCGCTACTACCAGAGCCAGCTGCGCATGGGGCAGGCCGTGGCGCAGCTCGACGACGGCAACTCCGGCGTCGCGGGGGCGGTGGCGGACCGCCTGGTCGAACAGATCGTCAGCGTGCTGCCGACGAGCATGGTCGCGGTCCTGCAAGGCATCGGCTTCGGGGACAACCAGACCACCGTCCCGGCACCGAACATCATGCGCGCACCGGGGAACATGTGCCCGGACCGGCTCAGCACCGCCGCCCAAGCCAAGGATCCGCGGTGCAGCTTGGGCATGAGCGGGCGGATCCAGTTCCTGACCGGGTCCACGTCGGTGGTGTCGGGCGGTCCGGAGCTGGTGCGGGCGTTGCTCGGCCGCGACGATCCGGCCGCCGACGCGATGCTGAAGACCGGCGGCGCCGTGGTCTTCGACAAGTACGACCTGGCGACCGCCGGGGCCCGGCCGACCGTCCACCTGGCCATCTCAGGGACCTGTGACCATCCGACGACGTGTGCTCCTCAGGACGAGAAGCAGGCCACGCTGCCCGCCGCGCTGGTCGACAGCCCGCGCACGGACGTGTCGGCCATCGTGGCGCCCGGCGCCCTGGACAAGCTCGGTGTGAAGTTCGCTCCGATGGCCGCGCTGTTCGACACCACACGCATGCCGACCACCGACGAGGAACAGCGGGCCGACGACCTGGTCGCGGCCGCCGGCATCAGCGAGAGCTTCTACGTCGAGCGCGGCTACCAGAGCCAGACCTGGGCCGGGATGCTCGCCCTGGGGGCCGTCGCCGGGGTGGTGATGCTCGGGGCGGCGGCCGTGGCCACCGGCCTGGCGATCACCGATGCGCAGAACGATCTGGAGACGCTGGCCGCGGTCGGTGCCCGGCCGCGGGTCCGGCGGACGCTGGCCGCGTCTCAGGCCGCTGTCACGGCGGGACTCGGCGCGGTGCTGGGAGCCGCGTTCGGGCTGCTGCCGGCCGTCGGTCTGATCGAGGCCAGGGCGAAGCAGGTCACCCCCGAGGACATGTTGTCGATCCAACAAACACAGTTCGCCCCGCCGTGGCTCTACCTCGGCGTGGTGGTCGTGGCGCTGCCGGTGCTGGCCGCGATCGGTGCGGCGGCGGTCACCCGGTCGCGGATCGAGATGCGCAGACGGCGCGGATAGGGCCGACTCGGCCGCGGGGCCGGATCGGCTTTCGGGGCTCGTATCAGATGGCTGATACGAGCCCCGATTCATGCCCGAGCCCGGCTCGTGCCCGAGCCTGATTCATCCCCGAGCCTGGTTCATCCCCGAGTCCGACTCGTGCCCGAGTCCGAACCGCTCAGTACTCGCCCTTGATCACGAAGAACGACCCGCGGATCTCCCCGGCCAGCTTCGACTTCTGGCGCGCGAACTTGAACCGCTCCGCCAACTCCTCGGGGACTTCCATCCCCTGTGAGAGTTTGAAGCCGACCGCGCGCTTCGCACCGTCCTCGATCCCGTACATCACGTTGATCGCCAGACCGGATTCGTAGAACACGTACGCCATCCGGAAGCCCTCCACCTCGAACTCGGTGACCTCCAGCGGCTTGGCCGCGATCACGATGTCGCGCTCCTGGGCGAGGATGTGGGTCACCCGTTCCAGGGTCTTCGGGGCCTCGTCGGCGGGGGTGACGGTGAAGACGTGGTCGTACTTGTTCTTGTAGTAGCGGGCCTCGTTGGCCCGCAGACCGGCCAGGGCCGCCGCGACCGGAGAGGATTCCAGGCCGGTGGTGGACACGTTCTCGAAGTCGACGATGTAGGGCATGCGCACTCCCGGTGAGAGGTGGGCTGTCTTTTGCAGTGTAATTGGCGCTAGCGATCTTTCGAGTGGTCCGCTGGGACACCGACAGGGAGGGTGACGGATGAAAACGGCAGGTGGGGGCGTCATCATAGGCGTGTCGCGGGATGGGCGGCGCACGATCGAGAAGCTGGGGCCGCTCCAGGCCGACGAGTCCTCGGTCTTCCGGATCGCCTCGCTGACCAAGCCGCTGACCGCGGTGGCGACCGTCCGGGCGCTGGCGGAGCGCGGGATAGCGCTGACGACGCCGGCGATCGAGTTGCTGCCGGACCTGGCCGCCGACTGGCGGGCCGACCGGACGATCACCGTCGAGCAGCTGCTCAGCCAGGTCGCCGGGCTGCGGGAGTCGATCGACGGCGCGACCGTGGCCGCCCTCGGCCAGGGCCCCGAGGTGCTCCAGGAGGCCGCGCGGCTGGTGGTGCGGGCAGGCAACGAGCGCGTACCGGGCGAGGCCTGGTCGTATTACAACGGCAACTACTTCCTGGCCGGCTGCATCCTCGCGACCCTCGCCGCTGCCGGCACGAACACGGACACCGATGCCGATGCCGCTCCCGGCACGGGCACCGGCGCCGCCACCGGCAGCCGTGCCAGCACCAGCTATGAGCAGGCCCTCGAAGCGACCCTCCTCAGCCCGTGGCACCTGACCCGCACCGGCTTCGACACCCCGCCCGCGCCGGTCACCGGCTGGGACGAGCAGACCCCGCTCCCCGTCGAGACCTATCCGCGCGGCCGACGCCCCAGCGGCGGCCTGTGGTCATGCGTGGCCGACTACCTCTCCTTCGCCGAGCAGTTGATGGCCGACCCGGCGCTGCTGGCGGAGATCCGGCGAGCCCGCACCCGCCCCGAAGACCCGATGCGGTACGGCCTGGCCTGGGCTCTCGGTCCGTCCGGCCAGATGTACCTGAACGGCCGTCTGGACGGCTACCGGACCGCCGTCCTCCTCGCGCCGGAGCACGGCTACGCGAGCGTCGCGTTCGGCAACCAGACCGGGCTCCTGCCGCGGATCGCCAAGCGCCTCAGCGAGTCACAGCAAGAGTTGACCGGAGACGATCTGGCCGTGGAGATCGACGCCTTCGCGGCGTGAGCCCGCCTTCGCGGCCGCTACGCCTCAAGGTTCTGCGAAAGCATTTCGAATAGGGCTTTCAGCGCCGAGCGGGACGGCCTTTATGCCGACAGAAGTCGACGGATAGCCGCCGGAATGGTGTTTCTGACAGCTGACGCCGGGCCGTGGGCTGCGGGCAGCAGCCGATCGGGGCATCATCGATGCGTATAGCGCACCAGAACTGAGCAGAGCTTGCTGAGAAAGGACCACGGCCATGGCTGTCGCCGCTGATCTCGACCACGCCACCGACTCGCAGTGGGATTGGGTCGCCGAGCACACCCGCAAGTACCTGGCCTCGGGCGGTACCGAGGGCCACAAGCGGAACGGCGTCTACACGCTGGTGCTCGCCACGACCGGACGCAAGAGCGGGGAGGCACGCCGCACCGCCCTGATCTACGGCACGTCGGGCGAGGACTTCGTCGTCGTGGCGTCGAAGGGCGGCTCCGACCAGCATCCGTCGTGGTTCGCCAACCTCGTGGCGGACCCGAGCGTCGGGGTCCAGGTCGGCCCGCGCCGGTTCACCGCGCGCGCCCGGATCGCGACCCCTGAGGAGCGCCCGGCGCTGTGGACGCAGATGGCCGGCATTTTCCCGCTCTACAACGAGTACAAGGAGAAGACCGAGCGCGAGATCCCGATCGTCCTGCTCACTCCGCAGGACTGATCTCTAGGCGGGACCGGTCCGCAGGCAAGACTGATCCGTAGACGGGAGCGAGAGCCCGGACCCGGACTACCGGGCGTCGAAGCTGTCCTTGTCGATGACGACGTGCGTCGGCAGGTTCGGGTCCACCAACACCGGGATCTCGGTGCCGGGCGTCGCGACCTGGGCCCGGCGTTCCGGCGAGGAGAAGGCCATCCGCAGTTGAGCCGGATAGCGGTCGCCGCCGTCGGGCGGGGTCACTTCAAGCGTCATGTCGACGATACCGCCGGGGACCATACCGCCGACGAAACCGGGCAACGTCACCTCGCTGACCGCCTGCACGACGGCGGTGGCGGGCCGGCCGTTGACCACCGGTGCGCCGTCGTCCACGATCTGCACGTGGACGTTGGACTCGCCCCACGCCCCGCCCTGGTGGCCGCCGAAGGCCTCGGCGATCGCGGAGGTGACGGCCTGCGCGAGGTCCGCGTTGCCGCCGCCGTTGGTGAACACCCGGCGGGTGCCGGTCCTGAAGGGGGTGCCGCCGAGCAAGCCGGTGCCGCTGAAGAACGAGTCCATCGGGTTCGTCCCGGCTTGGGTGTCACCGGCCGCCATCCGGGCCGCGGTCTCGTGGGCCCGTTGCAGATCCTGCAACCGCTGGTTCTCGCGGTACTGCTTCCCGGTGAGCACCTGCTTCCAAAGGATCTTGAATTTGTACGGCCGGGACCGGTCGACGAGCACCGGCAGGTCCATGCCGGTCATCACGAAGCGCCGGCTCGGCTCGGAGGTCTTGCGCGAGATCGGCGTGGGGTCCACGCCGGGGGCGCTGATCACCCCGACATAGGTCACCGACGAACCGTTCCAGTCTTTGGCGGTCAGCCGCAATGTGCCCGGCACCGGATCGCGATAGCGGTGCAGGAGCCGCCAAACACTTAACCTCAGATCGCCCATGCCCGCCATTCTGCGCCCCGCCGCTGTCACGGGGAAAGAGTGCGGAGGTCACGATAAAGCACACCGCGGGAAAGACTTTCCGTTGCCCGGCAACGACCTTTCTCTTCGTTGCCGGGCACCTCGGATACTCGCCTTCCGGCGGAGATCAACTCATCAGGAGTCGAAGACCATCGAGGTGACCGTGGCCGGATCCTTCTTGTCCCAGATCGGGTAGAGCGTGGTCGCGGTGCCGTGGTGCACGACGCCGGACTTGTCCTCGATCGTGAACACCACGTCCTCGCCGTACTCGCTCACCTGGCGACTCAGGATCTTGACGGTGTCCGACCGCACCGTCGAGTCCAGCGACAGCCCCTGGCCGAACGCCTCCGACATCGACACGTCCTGCCCCATCGAGCTGGGGTGGACCACCGCGGTGCCGTCCTTGTCCCGGGTGGCCCAGCCCGGCTGGTCCGGGGCCGTCGGCCGGTAGCGCAGCGTGTGGACCCAGTCGACCGCGCCTTGCAGGTTGCCGCTGTCGTGGGCCAGGCCGACGGCCTGGTCGAAGAAGATCTTCAGGGTCTGCTCGGCCGGCTGCTCGGCCAGCGGTTCCACCGCGTAGCTCGTCCCGCCTTGGGCCGCTTCGTAGGAGGGCGAGGTCGGGACGGCGGCGGTCGAGGACCAGGAGCCGTTCAGCGAGACGCCGACGACGACCGCCAGGACCGCGGCGTTGAAGGCGAGCTGCGGCTTCCAGCGGTCCTGGCGCGGCTGATCCAGGCCCAGGAACCGGCCGGGCTTGGTGGCGGCCACGGCGCCGGTGAGGCCTCGGGGCCGGCGCTGCGCCGGGATGCGCAGGAAGTCGGTCGCGGGATCGGTCGCGGGATCGGCTGTGGTGTCGGTCGCGGTATCGGCTGTGGTGTCGGTTGCGATACCGGTCGCGGTGTCGGTTGCGATGCCGGTTGCGATACCGGTCGCGGTGCCGGTCGTTACGGCAGCGACTGCGGCGATGGCCTTGGCCTCAGCGGCTTCCACGTCGGCGAGGGCTACAGCAGTGGCCGCGGCTGCGGGCTCTACGCTGCCCGGCTGCTTTTGATAGTTGGTGAGCAACAGCTGGATCAGCTGACCGGCCGCGACCGCGGCGGCGGGGAACATGATCATCTCGTAGCGCATGTAGCCGGAGAACCCGACACCCGCGGTGATGATGTAGGTCGCCCCGACCGCCCCGATGAAGACCGCGGTGGCGTCGGAGGCGAACCGGGCCAGCACCGAGACCCCGGCCGCGATGAGCAACGCGTACAGGATGCGGTCGGTGTGCCACATGTAAGTGCACGCTTCCTGCGTGACGATCTTCAGGTAGTGGATGAACTGCCGGAGGATGCCCCAGTACGTGGTCTGGCCGCGGCCGACGACACCGGCGGTGTCGGTCTTCACCAGCATCATCGACAGTACCTGGATCACCACCGTGGTCGCCGCCGTCACCAGCAACGAGCTCAGCCAGCGGTTGCGCCAACTGCGCTCGCGCACCAGCATCCACAGCCATCCGGCGCCGGCCATCGCCGGGGCCAGCACGCCGACCTGCCGGGTCAGGGCGATGAACACCGAGGCCGCGCCCAGCCACACCAGGTTCGCCTTGCCGATGCGGCGCTCGATCGGCAGGTTCGCGACGATCACCGCGGCCAGCCCCATGGCCAGCGTGTCGGTTCCGGCCCAGGTGAAGCCGGTGACCGGGACCGTGATGCTGAAGCCGACGGCGACCAGGGCCGCGACCGCCGGGCCGTAGAGCCGTTGCAGCACGCGGGCGATCGCCCAGACGAACAGCACCGTGCCCAGTACCGGGATCGCGAGCGAACCGCCGGACAGGCCCCACAGCCAGATGAACGGGATGGACAGCACCGGGTAGAGCATCCGGGTGCGCACCATCTGCCAGGTCGGGTCGTTGTCCGCGAAGTACCAGGGCGACACGTGCGTCCCCGGCGAGACCAGCTGCTCCAGATGGACCGAGTGGGACCAGGAGAACCCCATGTCCCGCGACATCATCGGCAGGTAATAGCGGCTGTCCGGCGGATGGTTCCAGCCCTGGCGGCTGGTCAGCTGCAGGGCCAGCGTCGCCGCCATCATCGGGAAGATCACCAGCAGCACACCGAGCCGCACACCGAACAGGTCCCGTCCCAGGAAGGACGAGACCAGCTCGGGAACGCGACGACGTGGTGGCCGGCCGCCCGCGAAGACCGATGGGGTCTGCGCCATCTCGGGGACGACAGTGTCCGTGCTCATCCAGTCCACTCCTGATCCACCGAACCGCTGACGAGGCACGGCGCCGATACCGCCGTCTCGAAAGCACTGACTCACCAACGCACGGATTCGGTTGCAAGGCATGGCCCGCGGATGAGCGGGCGGTGGCGCGAGGTGGGCGAATGTCCGTGAGCGGAAGAGATCAGCGCGGCCAGACGGCGGATCGCCGCTGACCGCGCTGATCATACTTGGCCGGAGAAGGTGGTCCCGCACCAGGTCACACCCGATTGACCGGGCGTGACGCGGTGCGGGCGACCGGTGATGCGCGGACGGTCACGCGTGGTGAGTCACGAGTAGCGACTGTCACGAGTAGCGACTGTCACGAGCAGTGAGTCCCGCGTGGCCGATCACGCGCAGCGGATCACGCGTGGATGGCCGGGGCCGCGTCCGGATCCGCCGGGTCCGGCTTGCCGGCCTTCAGGATGAGGCCGCAGATGACGGCGCCGACACCGAAGATCGCGGCGGCCCACCAGAAGGCGACGACATAGCTGTGGATCGCGGCGTTGGCCTGCACGACCGGGCTGGCCGCGTTCTTGCCGACCAGGTAGCCGGTCAGCGCGCTGGCCGCCAGCGAGTTCAGCAGCGCGGTGCCGATCGAGCCGCCGATCTGCTGGGCGGTGTTGACCATGGCCGAGGCGACGCCGGCGTCGTGGGCCTCCACCCCGGAGGTGGCGGCGTTCATCGCCGGGGCGAAGATGGCGCCCATGCCGATGCCGACGAGCACGGTCGGGCCGAGGATGTTCGCGGCGTAGCTGGAGTGCAGTCCGATGCCGGTGAGCCAGACCATGCCGCCGCCGGCCACCAGCATGCCGACGAAGACCAGGATCTTGGCGCCCATCCGCGGGTAGAGCTGGGTGGTGCTGATGGTCGCGGTGATCATCAGGGCGGCGACCATCGGCAGGAACGCCACACCGGTCATGACCGGGCTGTAGCGCAGGATCTCCTGCAGGTAGTAGTTCAGGAACAGGAAGACGCCGAACATGCCGATGCCGGTGAGGAACATCGCCAGGTAGGACCCGCCGCGGTTGCGCTCCAGGATGACGCGCAGCGGCAGCAGCGGGTGCTTGGTGCGGGTCTGCCACCAGGTGAAGCCGGCCAGCAGGATCACGCCGGCGGCCAGGAAGCCCCAGGTGCCCGGAGCGCTCCACGGGTGCGACTCGGCGTTGGCGAAGCCGTAGACGATGCCGAACAGACCGGCCGAGACCAGAAGAGTGCCGGGGATGTCGAGCGAGGGCCGGGCTCCGTCGCGCGCGTGCCGCGGGATCAGCACCGCGGCGCCGGCGATCGCGATGACGCTGATGCCGACGTTGACGAACAGCGTCCAGCGCCAGTTCAGGAACTCGGTCAGCACCCCGCCGAGCAGCATCCCGATCGCGGCGCCGGAACCGGCGATGCCGCCGAACACGGCGAACGCGGTGGCCCGCTCCTTGGCCTCGGTGAAGGTCGTGGACAGCAGCGACAGCGCGGCCGGGGCGAGCATGGCGCCGGCCACCCCCTGCAGCGCGCGGGCCAGCACCAGCACCTCGAAGTTCGGTGCGGCACCGCCCAGCGCCGAGGCCGCGGCGAAGCCGACCAGCCCGATCAGGAACATCATCCGCCGTCCGATGACGTCGGAGACCCGGCCGAACAGCAACAGCAGACTGCCGAACGCCAGCGAGTAGGCGGTGACGATCCACTGCCGGTCGCCGTTCGAGAAGCCCAGCGCCTTCTGCGCGTCGGGCAGCGCGATGTTCACGATGGTGACGTCCAGCACGATCATCAGCTGCGCCAGCCCGATGACGGCCAGGATGAGCCACCGTCTGGCGTGGTTCGGGTCGGTGTGAGCGGCGGGTGGGGCCAGGTCCGCCCGTGGTCCCGCGCCGGTCGTGTCGACATCTGCCATGGTTCTCGTCCCCTGCATCCGGAGAAGTCTTTTCCACTTACCCGACACGACTGTACCAGCCAAGTGGAATACTTGCCTCCACATGGAGACCGGTGTTCCATTTAACTGCGTCTAAGATTCACCTGGACCGCCGGGAGGCGGCACGAGGCAGGAGCGAACAGTGACGAAAGCGAAGATCGAGGAGGCCGAACCCCAGGTGGCGACCGCCCCCGCACCTCCCACCGGGCCCGCGGCCCGCCCGCTGCGCCGGGACGCCGAACGTAACCGGCAGCTCATCCTGGACACCGCCAAGACGGTCTTCGCCCAACGCGGCCTGGAGGCGTCCCTCGATGAGGTGGCCCACGCCGCCGGCCTCGGCGTCGGCACCGTCTACCGCCGCTTCCCCAACCGCGACGCCCTGATCGACGCCCTCTTCGACGACATGCTCCACTCCATCGAGCGCATCGTCGCCGAGTCCATCGCCCTGCCCCGCGCCTGGGACGGCCTGATCCACTTCATGAGCTCGATGCTGGAGTCCCAGGGCCGCGACAAAGCCCTGCGCGACCTGATGCTCTCCCGCCAGAAGTACCTCGACCAGTGCGAGCAGGACAAGGAAGAGGTCGTCCGCGAGACCGTCGAACCGGCCCTTTACGCCCTGATCGACCAGGCGAAGGCCCAAGGCGACCTGCGCCCGGACGTGGAGCCGACGGACGTGGGCGTACTGCTGATCTCAGCGGTCGGCGTGGTCGACTTCACCGCCCCGGCCGACCCCGACGTCTGGCGCCGCCACTTCACCATCCTGCTCGACGGCATGCGCGCCCGCCCCGCGGACGGGAACGCCGCGCTCACGCCCGCGGCGCTGGACGATAGGCAACTCGAGGTGTGCATGACCGGGTGGAAGTACGGGACGCGGGAGACACCTCGGCGGCGGTAGGAAAGGTTCAGGATGCGTACCGCCCACAACCTCATCGACGACGAGTAAGGCGCGCGAGGCCGACGATCAGACGGCCCAGCCTCGGGCTATCGCGGCTCGTCCCCCGAATCGCTCGCGCCCACTGTCTCCCGGCGGATCAGGGCGCCGAGGAACCCGATCGGGGCGGTGAGCGCGGAGGTGTAGGCGGCACCGGCGCAGATCTCCACGACATCGCCGCGGCCGACCGAGCTGACCAGGCACAGCTGCTCGGCCACGAAGCGGCCCCAGGCTCGCCGGTAGTTCACCGACTGCTGCGCGAAGGAGAAGGAATAGGGCGCGAGCAGGTCGTCGGGGTCGAGCAGCCCCCAGCGGCCGCTGACCACGAACCACGGCACACCGCTCGCCTCGGCCCGGGCCCGCCGATCTGCGAACTGCGGGCTGACATACAGGTCGCGGGCCACGGCGGGCTCGTTCAGCTGCGCCTTCCCACCTCCGACGAGGATGACGGACGCTGCGGTCGACGAGGCGGGCGAGGGCTCGGCGAACGGTGTCGCGGATCCGGCACCGGGGGGCGTTGGCATGGCAGATAGCTACACGATTGCGGCGCGGCGCGCCAACCGGGCAGGCGCGCGGGGGACAATACAGAGCCAGAAGACGTCTGCCCGCCGGGCGGGGGCGAAGGCTGCCTGCCACAGCTCTAGTCCGCCCCGATCACCTGAAAGCTCGAGTCCTCGAAGATGTGGTGCATGGAGGTCCCGATGTCGTGCACCTCGTAGTCCCCGTCAGGCAACTTGACCACCCGGTCCACCAATCCGCCCGGGTACTTGGCCAGTGCCGTGACGACCGCCTGGTCGGCCGTGGCGGCGTCGACTATCGTGCCCTGGCCCTCGGTGTAGTCGGTGGGGATCGTGCCGTAGGTCTTCGAGGTGTTCTGCTGCCCGCGTTGCATCGCGGTGACGTCCGAGGAGGCCGTGGTGTAGGGGCTGCCCTTGGGCTCGACGGTGACCTGGGTCGCGGTGATCGTGGTGCCGTCGACGGTGCCGACCACGAGGACTCCCGCGCCGGCCGTGACGGCGTTCGCCGAGGTGGCGGTGTTGGTACCGCTCGTCGCGTCCTGGTAGCCGGTGGTCTGGCTTTCGGTGACGGTGAGCTGCGAGCCGACGGTCGTGGTGACGGTGAAGCCGGAGCCGGACACACTGCTGACGGTGCCGGAGGTGCCGCCCGGTTCGTTGGTCGAGCGGGCGTTGGATCCTTGGCCGCCGCCGGCACCACCGGGAATGCCGGGCGCGCCGGCACCACCGGGAATGCCGGGCGCGCCGGCACCACCGCCGCCGGACGGCGGCTGATTCTGCCCGCTGGAAGCAGTCGTCGAACCACTGCCCGACGACCCGGAGGTCAGAGCGACGCCGGTCGCGACGCCGGCCACCGCGAGCACCGCGACGCCCGCGCAGACGACCACGTTCCGCCTGCGTGCGAAGAAGCCTTGTCTTGGAGCCGCACCGCCCGGCTGGCCGCCGCTCTCGGGACCACCGCTCTCGGGACCGCCGGGCTGCGCGTCGCTGGGGTAGAAGTCGTTCATACTGAACAATCCCCTTCATGAGCTGACTGTGTCTCCAGGCTGTAGTCCCTTCATTTGCTTCGGCTGTAGGCGGTGTGAAAGGCGTCTTAGAAAACGGCCTCAGCCGCAGGCACCGGTCCCGGGCCCACCGAGCCGGAAGGAAGTCGCCGTCACCTGACCGGCGTCATACCGGCTCGGGCTGGTGGCGCTGACCGCCAGCTCCGGCGCGTCGGTCGTCCCGGCGATGCGGTAGTCCCGTATCCAGGACGAGCCGCCTGTGCTGCCGAAGCGCCCGTCGCCCATCTGCGTGCAGCTCGGGGTGTCGGCGGTGTTCTCGGCCACCTCGCCGAACACCGACACCAACTGCGCACTCTGATACGTCCCGTTCCACAGCGCGCCCGGGAAGTACCCGACCGGCTGATCGCGGAAGAAGACCCACCAGTCGCCGCCGATGTTGCGGATGGCGAAGTGTGCCGCCTCGTTCGGACGCAGCGCCATGCCGGGCCGGATCCGGTGCGAGACCTGCACGAATCCACAGCCGTTGTAGCAGCTCTCCTGACCGTCGACCCAGTGGTAGACGAACAGGTGCGGCTTTGCGTCGCCGTTGAGTTCGGGATCGACGGTCCAGCCGATCTCGACGGTCGAGGTCCGCGCGGTGTTCTGGAGCGCGATCTCCTGCAGGCTGTGCTCGCCGGTCTGCGCCGGGTTGACGATCGGCGCGTCGACCTTCATCAGAACGCTGACGCCGGTGGTATTCGTCCACTGATGGCCGCTGACGTAGTCGTAACACGCGCCGTACCAGCAGACGGGACCGCTGTTGGCCGCGGCCGACGCCGCTGTCGGCACCGCCGGCACGGCCACCCCCGAGCCCGCGACGGCACCGGCCGGAGCACCGACCAGACTCGCCGAGAAGAGAGCAAGCGCCGAGACAAAGCCGACGCGCCACTTAACAAACACCAGGACCCCCAAGAGTGAAAGACGTCCCGGTCACCGACCCGTAGTCATACGAGTCCGGATCGCTGGCCGTGACAGTGAATTTCGGCTGATCAGCCGACCCCATGAGCTGGTAGTCGGAGATCGACGACGCCGCCGTGCCCTGACTGCCGAAAACGCCGTCGCCCATCTGCGTGCAGCTGGGCGCTTTGTCCGCGGCCACCTCGCCGAACGCCGACACGATCTGAGCGCTGGTGAAGGAACCGCCCCACTCGGATCCGGGGAAGTACCCGAAGGCGACGTCGTTGTAGTACGCCCACCAGTTGCCCTCGTAGTACCGAAGCGCGAACGCTCCGCTCGTACCGGGGGTCAAAGCCATTCCGGCCCGGACCGTCGAAGACACTTGAACGAATCCGCAGCCGTTGTAACAAGTCGACTGCCCGTTTATCCAGTGATAGACGAACAGATGCGGCTGATAGTCCCCGTTGGTCCCCGGATCGACACTCCACCCGATCTCGATGGTGTCCCCGGAAGCCGTACCGCTAGACGTCTGTAGCGAAAGCTCTTGCAGGGAATGACCGTCTGCCGCGACGCCCCCAGGCGCTTCCTGCTCCATCGTCACCGAAGCGCCGGTGGTATTCGTGTACTGCCGACCGGTGACATAGCTGAAGCAGGACCCGTACCAACACGTTGCCGCCTGAGCACTGCCGGCAGGCAGTACGACGACCGTGCCGGCGGCCACCACTGTCGCCGCGGCGGCCGCACCGACAGTGCCTATTCGAGTTCTGAGATGGCCGCGAAAAGCTCCAAAAGGCATGCGTGTACCTCGAAACGAAGTCGATGTGAACCGGACTGTGAAGCGAATAGTCAGCGCGCCGCGCGCGCCATACCCAACAACCGATCAAGCACATCCGTGCCACTGGATGTGAGGCCGTCATGCTCGTGCTCATCGGTCACACGAGTAGTCAGCCCCCGAATCGCATCGGCGGTCGCGAGCGAATGCTTGGTGTCGACGTACAGATCGTCCGTATAGACCGTCGCGAACACCGGGACGCTGTTTCCCGCCAACACGCCGACGTCATACAGCGGCCCCCAGTCCTCACGCCTGGCAATCGCCTCGGCCACATCCCGCAGCGGACGCAACGCCGGATCGGTCCGGAAGTGCCAGGGGTGGATCGTCTCGCCGGTGAACAGCACCGGAGCCGCCGTCTGCGCCAGCACCTGCTCGGCGTCGAAGCGCGGGAACTCCTTGCGCACCCGGCTGGCGGCCCAGGCCGTGGCCTCCGGACCCTGCGCGTAAGTGGCCTCGTGCATCACCGCGTACAAAGGCCGTTCGGCAAACGACAGCGCCGACTCGACCTGCCGCTGAAAGCGATCCGAAAGCTCAGGCCGCCGCGCTGCGGTCGGCGCCTGCACGAATGCGTCCTCCAGCAGGTAGTGCAGCTTCTCCGCACCGTCGGTGGTCCCGAGCACGATCCCCAGCGACTGAAACGCCTCGACCGTCAGCAGCGTCCCGTCCGGCAGCACGGTCTCGTGCTCCCGCAGGTGCTCGGCGATCGCCCGCGCCGTCTGCACGTCCTCCGGATGCCGGTGGTAGAACAACGCGTTCTTGTCCTCCATCCGCGGATAGGCAGCGCGGTATACGTCGTCCGCGTCCCCCTCCAGCGTCGGCAGTCCGCCGGTGATGAAGACCTCTGCGAGCCCTTCGGGAGCCGTCGAAAGGTAGCTGACCGCACAGAACCCGCCGAAGCTCTGACCCAGCACGCTCCAAGGAGCGCCACCGGTCAACCGCCGCCGGATGAACTCCGCGTCGCGCACGATCGAGTCCGCCCGGAACGCCGCAAGGTACTCAGCCTGCTGACGAGCGTTCCCGCGCGGCGGCAGCGTCTGGCGCGTGGCCGGCGTGGAGCGGCCGGTGCCGCGCTGGTCGAGCAGCAGCACCCGGTAGTCCTTCAGCGCGCGGCTGATCCAGCCGCTCGCCAAGTCGGCCGGAAGCGGACGAGGCGATCGGTGCCCGGGCCCGCCTTGCAGGTACACCAGCCACGGCCGCGTCTCGTCCGCGGTGACCTCGCGGGCGTAGACCTCGATCTGCTCCCCGCCCGGGCGGTCGTGGTGCAGCGGAACCGTGAACAGGTGGTCGGTCAGCCGGATCCCCGATGGCACAGCACCTCACCCCCCTAGTTAAATGAAGCAGTAACTCCATTTAGAGTGATGGTTAAGCTAGGGCACTCAGCCGGATGCCGCAAGACCCCCGCCACGGCTTCGTGGTAGGGAGTGCGTGGTAGGAGTCCGTTGAGCAGCCATGTTTCGGTCGGAGTCCGAGATCGGAATCCGAGAGAGGGAAGAGGAGGAGCGGCGCGATGCCCCTGTCCGGCGACGGCCAACAGACGCAAGGCCAGATCGGGACCCGCCTCCAGGAACTGCGCACGCGGCACGGCCTGACCCAGCGCGCCTTGGCAGAACCCGGATACACCGCGGCCTATGTCTCCACGTTGGAAGCCGGCAAGGCCCGTGCCTCGGAGGCGGCGCTGCGTTACTTCGCCGAGCGATTGGCGGTCAGCTATGAGGAACTGGCGACCGGCATACCCGCGGGGCTGCGTGCGGAGATCCGTGAGGGCCTGGTGGAGGCGAACGCGGCGGCAGACGACGGCCGCGCCGCCGAAGCCGAGGCGCTGTTGGCCGACCTGCTGGATCGGGCCGCGCGCAACGACGTCCCCGACCTGGTCGCCGAGGTGCGTGTCACGCTCGGCTCGTTCCTGCTCCGCCGAGGCGAGCTGACCGCCGGCCGGGACCAGTTCGAGCAGGCCGAGGCGCTGTTGGCCGACCAGCCGCTGTTGTCGCGGGTGCGCGCCATCCGCGGCCGCGCGACCGCGCACTACCTCGAGGGCGACGTCCGCTACTCCTGCTATCTGCTGGAGAGCACTATCAGCGAGCTGAACGGCGGCGGGCTGCCGGATCCGGCTTCGCTGGTGCTGCTGTACGCCGCGGTCATCGGCCCCTACCTGGAGCTGGGCGCGCTGGAGCGGGCCACGAAGGCCGCGACGCTCGCCTTGGATCTGGCGGCCCGCGTCGCCGATCCGGTCGCGGTCGCCACGCTGCACCGCTCGGTCGCCCGGACCCTGGCCGCCGGCGGCCGATTCGACGAGGCCGAGGCCGCGCTGGTCAAGGCACAGGACGTGTATCAGCAGTGGGAGATACGCGCCGAACTCGCGCAGTGCCATTGGATGCGCGGCTATCTGTACGCCCAGCACGAACGCCTCGCGGACGCCGAGATCGAGCTGCGTACGGCCGCGAGCATGCTGCGCGCCGCGGACGCCGCGTTCTACGCCGTGCAGGTCGAGGTCGAGCTCGCGGACGTCCGCTGGCGCCTGGGACACGCCGCCGAAGCCGGGGAGCTGCTGACGCGGCTGGTGGCCGACCTCGGTCCGGGACACGGCGCGGTGCACGCCGCGGCGGCGCACCGGCTACTGGGCCTGATCAGCGAAGGCGCCGAGGACGTGGCGGCGGAACGGCACTACCGCACGGCGATCGAGCTTCAGCAGGATGCCGATGTCACCGGCGACCTGGCCGACACCTCGCGGCTGCTCGGCGATCTGCTCGACCGGCAGGGGCGGACGCGCGAGGCGGTGGCGGCGTATCGCAACGGGCTGATGGGGATGGCGCGGCCGGGCACGACGACACTCGGCGCCGCGCCGCTTCCGCCGCCGGTGATTCCGGCGCTGGATGCGGTGCATCGGGCTGTGCACGGTGCGACGAGCGAGGGCTGAGCGGCTGGCTGGATCCGGTTGCTGAGCGCTGCGCTGGCGTGGCTCCAGCGGGCGACACGCGGCGCGGCAGATGGCTGGGCAGGTGCGATGCGGGTCCAGCGGGCAACGCGCGGCACCGCAGATGGCTGGGCAGGTGCGATGCGGTCCAGTTGTTGCTGCGCCGGCTCGTCTAGGGCTGATACTCCGCACACCAGGCGCCAGTCCACGCGCGTGCGATCCGAATCGCGCGCGCGGCCGGCATCCGCTCGGGCTCGGTGAGGACCGCGATGGTCAGACCGTCGAGCAGCGCCAGGAGTTCAGCCGCCGCGTCCACCACTTCATCGCCCGGCTCGGCCGCCCGCGCCGGATTCGCCGCCGCGAGCGCCCGCGCCAGCACGCCCTCGGTCTCCAGCCACTGTCCCCGGTGGAGTGCGGCGATCGCCGGGTCGTGGGCCGCGCGCGCCACCAGTGCCAGCCACACCCGCGCGAGGCGGTCGTCGGCTTCGGGGGCGACGAGGAGTCCGACCAGCCGGTCGAGGCGATCGATGGGTGCGAGTTCGGTGAAGTCGGTGCTGAGGAAGTCGCGGGCCGCTTGTTCGCGGACGTGGAGCCAGACCGCGCGGAGCAGTTCGTCTTTGGTGGCGAAGTAGTACTGGACGGTACCGATGGAGACGTCCGCGCGGCTGGCGAGAGTACGGATGCTGACACCCTCGATACCGTTCTCGGCGATCACCTCGGCGAGGCGGTCGAGCAGTTCCGTGCGGCGGTCGGCGGCCAGGGAGCCCCGGCCGCCCGCCTTGGTGCTGTCAGAGGCCACTGCGCCGTTCCCTTTCCCGCTGCTTGCCGGCTTGGTAATGCTGCCATGCCAGGGCCGCGACCCGGCGCGCCACGACGTTCGGCTCGCGCAAGCCGTCCCCGCCGCTTCCGGTGCCGGCGCCGCCGCCGCGGTCCGCGACCACGGCGAAGAACGCCAGCAGCAGGCCGATCCCGCCGAGGCCGAAGTAGACCGAGTCGCCGAGGATGCTCACGACCAGCCTGGCTCCTTCGTGCTCCTTTCCGGACAGGGCCGGGAGGATCGCGCCGAGTTGCAGCCAGTACACGGCCGCCGCCAGCAGCCAGGCTACGCCGCCGGCGGCCAGGGCCGATCCGGCAGACCGGTAGCGCTTGGCCAGGCGCGCGCCGAGCACCATGGCGACCACGGCCAGCAGCATGACGCCGACTTCGCCGGCGGCGAAGATCGTCGACCCGCTCATCGCCGCGCCTGCCCGCTCGTCCGCGGCTGCGAACCTGCTCGCGTCCGACCCTGCGGCCGCCGGAAGGCCGCGACCATCAGCAGCAACCAGGCCAGCGCAAGCAGCACATTGCGGATCCCGGCCCCGAGCTCCATGTGCTCGGTCACCTCATCCGCCCCGCCCAGCCACATCACCCGACTGGTCACTGCCCCGACCAGCGAGCCGGCCAGCGCCACCAGCGCGGCGGCCAAGGCCCAGCTGAACGCCCCGGCCAGGCGGCGTCGGTAGTACAGGACCATCGCGGCTCCCGCCACAGGGGCCAACAGGCCTGCCAGTTCTGCCATGCGAAACATCTCCCCGCTCCCTTCATACGCTCGTATGGGTCACTCTAATACGAGTGTATGGTGAGCGCCATTCCGGCTGGCGGAAAGCGCGGGATGGGACCTGCGGCGGGCCGGACGCGGTGTGCGGCTGGTGTTCGTGCCACCAGGTCAAGCACCCTCTCCCCACGCGTCGCCGAGAGCGGCCAGCCTGGAGGGGAACCCGCGGACCGCCGCCCGGCACCCCGCGAAGCAGCAGAGGAAAGCCACGTGAACATCACCCTGTCGCAGGCCGAAGCCGTCATCGCCGCCGCCCGGGCCCGGGCCGAGGAGCGCGGGCTGGCCGTTGCGCTCGCGGTCGTGGACGCCGGGGGCAACCTCGTCGCCTTCGCCCGCGCCGACGGCGCGAATCTGATCACCATCGACACCGCGATCGGGAAGGCCTTCACCGCGGTCAGTATCGGCGGCGACAGCGGCGACCTGACTCCGGCGATCCAGCCAGGCGGGCCGCTGTTCGGCACCGGGCTGGTGCTGGCCGGGGCGCGGTCGCTGGTGCCCTACGGCGGTGGCGTGCTGATCCGGGTCGACGGCCGGGTGATCGGCGCGCTGGGGGTCTCGGGGGCGCCCGGTTCCGATGACGACCACCGGATCGCCGCCGCCGCGACTGCTGCCTGAGCAGCGGCGAAAGCGGTGTCAGCGGTGTCAGCGGCGCTGTCAGGGAGGCGTCAGGGCCGTGTCAGGACGGGCCCCGATATTGGAGATGTGAGAGCGGGCCGGACGGGCCCGCCGACCATCGCCAAGGAGCAGATCATGCAGAAGTTCGACACCCCGAACCCGGTCTCCGTCGTCCTGGAGATCCCGGCGGGGCTGATCCGGCTGATCGCCGGCGAGCGTGCCGAGACCACCGTCGAGGTGCTGCCGTCCGACGCTTCGAAGAAGCGGGACGTGAAGGCCGTCGAGAAGACCACGGTCGAGTTCCAGGACGGCGTCCTGCGGATCGCGACCGCGGACCCGAACAAGGTCCTGGGCAGTTCCGGCTCGCTGGACGTGACGATCTCGCTGCCGGCCGGCTCGCGCTTCGAGGGCCGGGCCGGTGCGGCCGAGCTGCACAGCACCGGGCGCCTCGGCGAGGTGGCCTTCGACGGCGGCTACCAGACCGTGGCCCTGGACGAGGTCGGCAGCGCGCACCTGAAGGCGCACACCGGTGACGTCACCGTGGCCCGGCTGACCGGCCCGGCGGAGATCACCAACGGCAAGGGCGACATCACCGTCGCCGAGGCCGTCTCCGGCGCGGTGGTGCTGACCACCGGTATGGGCAACCTGTCGGTCACCGCCGCCCCCGGCGTGTCCGGCACGCTCGACGCCAGCACCGGCTACGGCCGGGTCGACAACGCGCTGCGGAACGCCGACGGCGCCGGTGCCGCCCTGACCATCAAGGCGACCACCTCCAGCGGCGACATCTCGGCCAGCAGCCGCTGAGGTGCGCAGGCGAACGGTATCCAGCCGGATGCCGAGTGAACGGAACAGAGTGAACCGAACAGGATGGGCACTCGGGTACGCGGCCGGGTCGGAGCAGCTGTCGCTCCGCCCGGCCTCGGCCGTTTTCGGGCCGGTACGACACCGCGCCGGAGACCGTAAAGCTTGAGAAAAGCGTTGAGAAAGCTTAGAACAAACGTGCCCTGACATCGGGATCCGGCGTGACATCTTGAGGCACCACACCTATGTGAGGGAGCGTCCAAGGTGGTCCAGGCTTGGTCAGCCGGGGTGGAGGTGCCGAACGAGCCCGAGTGGGCGATGCCCAAGCGGGACTGGCGCCACAGCCTCCCCCTTCTTCCCCGCCGGCCGCTCTCGGCCGCGCTGATGGTGCTGCTGGCCGCCGGCGTCGCCGGTCTGCTGGCCCTGTGGTGGCGGCAGACGCCCGCCGACCGGCTCCAGTCGCTGCCGGACTACCTCGTCATGCTGGCCCAGATCACCGGATTGGTCGGCGCGTACCTGCTGCTGATCGAGATCGTGCTCATGGCCCGGCTGCCGTGGCTGGAACACCGGTTGGGCTCGTGGCTGGTGTCCGCGCACCGGAGCTTGGGCGGCTATCTGGTGTTGCTGCTGTGCGCACACGCCGGTCTGGTGGTCGCCGCGTATTCGGTCAGCGTGCACGAGCCGCCGCCGACCGTGCTTGTCAGCATTCTGCGGACCTATCCCGGAGTCCTCGCCGCGACGATCGGCTTCCTCGTGATGCTCCTGGCCGGATTCACGTCGGCCCGCTCCATCCGGCGGCGATTGGGTTATGAGGGCTGGCATTCGATCCACCTGCTGATGTATCCGGCCGCGGCCGCCGCGTTCTGGCACCAGATCACCCTCGGCGCACAGTTCACCCGCAACCCCTGGGCCGCCGAGGCGTGGGTGGGGGTGCACACGGCCGTCGCGGCGCTGATCCTCACGTACCGCATCGTGATCCCGGCCCTGAACAACCGACGGCACCGGTTCCGGGTGACGCGCGTCGAGGAGATCGGGCCGGACGCGATGAGCGTCTACATCACCGGACGGTACGTCGCCGAACTCAGGGCCGAGGCCGGGCAGTACTTCCGGTGGCGGTTCCTGAGCCGAGGCCTTTGGTACCAGGCGCATCCGTTCTCGCTGTCCGCCGCGCCGCACGCCGACACGCTGCGCCTGACGTTCAAGTGCGTCGGCGGCTACACGAACCGGCTGAAGCGACGGCTGCGGCCCGGAGTCAGGGTTCTGCTGGACGGCCCCTACGGCGCCTTCACCAGCGTCCTGCGACGCCAGCACGGCGTGGTGATGATCGGCGGCGGCATCGGCGTCACGCCGCTGCGCGCGATCGTGGAGACCATGCACGGCCGCCGGAACGACATCGTCTTCATCCAGCGCGCCTCCACGGTCGGCGACCTGGTCCTGACCCGCGAACTCGAGGCGCTCAACGCGGCCGGCCGGATCATCTACATCCCGGCCATCGGCAGCCGGCGGAACGATCCGCTGTCCGCCGAACGGCTCCTGGACCTGATCCCCGACCTGGAAGACCGGGAGGTTTTCATCTGCGGCTCCGTCGGCATGGCGGCCGCCGTCGTCCGGAACCTGCGCCGGGCGAGGGTCCGGCGCGGCCGGATCCACACCGAGATCTTTGATTTCTGACGCCGTCAGAGGGAATCAATGCCCATTCCACATATCAAGACCCTGCTGTCGATCGTCGGCACCGCGGGGGCGATGGGCGGTCTGATGGCCGCCAAGACCTCGGCGCACGGACTGCTCCCGAAGCCGCCGTCGGCGGCGGAAAGCGCGCTGGGAACCGGATCGAGCGCGGTCATGACCGTGACCGGGCCGCCGATCCCGATCACGCACGGGATCGTCCAGGTCCGCATCACCATGGCCGCCGGGCGGATCACGAGCGTCGCGGCGACCAGCCTGCCGCATGACAACAACGTCTCCTGGGCGCGTTCGGTCGGCGCGGCCTCGGTGCTGGCACGCGAAGTCATCGCGGCGCAGTCGGCGCATGTGGACGCGGTGACCGGGGCGACGTACACGTCGGACGCCTACATGAAGTCCCTGCAGGCGGCGATCGACGCCGGCAAAGGCTGATCCGCGGCGTCATACCTGGGATGGGCGCCCGGCCGGGGCTACTGCACAGGTTGACGGACGATCGGTCACCAGGAGGATGAATCAGCAGGCTGTCACGCAATACCGTCACATCAACGGAGCAGGGACGGGAGTTGCCATGTCAGCGGGTTCGAGGGATGGCGAGCGGATGCTGGCCGAGTTGGAGCGGATGAAGGAGCGGGCGGGCATGAGCTTCGCCCAGCTCCAGGCCGCGGTTCCGTATAGCAGGTCGGCGCTGCACCGGTACTTCACCGGGCAGGCACCGATCCCGCGTGACGCGTTGGTGTGGGTGGTGCGGGCTTGTGGTGGGGACCTGGCCGCGCTGCTGAGGTTGTGGGACGCGGCGCAGTCGGACCCGGTGCTGGGCATGCGCCCGGTCGCGGCGGCCTGAGACTAGGCCGTCACCTCGGTCAGGTCCCGGAGCAGTTCGGATGCCGTGACCGCGTCGAGCCCGGCGAACGTCGGGGACTCTGGCCGGGGCCGGTAGACCCCGCCCTCGTCGTGCGTGCTCAGGAACACGCCGCTGAAGCGCTGGTTCTCGCCGAGTGCGCCGACGAAGCCGACGGCGATCCCGGGGTCGAGGGCCACCGTCACGGATCCGCCGCCGGGCAGCGTCCGGTAGACCCAGTGCTGGACCCCGGCGTCCTGCGGAGCGCCGCGCCGCCAGCCGCGCCGTTCCAGGCCCAGGACCTTGCCGGTCGGGACGTCGATGCCGGCGAAGCGGGTCAGCGTGCCGGAGGCCTTCTCCTCGTCGGTGAGGGCGTGGACGGCGCGCCCGAGCTGGTCGAACGGCTGGAGGATCTCGTAGTCGGCGAACACCTCGGACCACCCGGCCAGCCCGGCGCCGAGGTGCAGGGGATGCGCGATGCCGACCACCGCGTCGTCCGCGAGGGTGTATTCGCCGTCTGAGACGTCGGCGAGGCTGAGGTCCTCCGCGACGCGGAAGGAGCTGTCGATCCCATCGTCGGTGCCGGTGGCCCAGACCAGGCGGCGGACGACATGGCGCAGCAGCGGATGCCCGATGAAGTAGTCGCCGAACTCCTGGACCGTCCAGCGGCGCTGCGTGACCATGGCGAGCTCGAAGCGGGCGATCTGGCTCGCGGCGAGCGTCCGCACATCCTTGCTTCGGCCCCGAAACGGGCGACCAGCCCCTTCGCCCACAGCTCGGCCTCAAAAGGTTCCGGCTTCCATCCCGGCAGGAGGGGCCGAACCAGCTCCTCCGGCGCGTATATCGCGAAGGGACCGTTCTGGTACCAGCTCGCGGTGCCGTGGCGGGCGATGCTCCGCGCGATGTCGTCCCAGCCATCGACGGTCCAGCGCGGGTCTTTCTCGACCCGCGCGGAAGCCCCGGAAGCCCACTGTTCTCGCTCACCGTCGCGCCAGACCAGGCCCGACCCGGTCGGCGCGACCAGACCGGTGATGACGACCGGCTTGGCCGGCTTGACGGCGGTCAGCCAGGGCGGGCTGACGAACAGCGGAGGCAGCGCGTCCGCGTCCGCCTCCGGGACGGGCACGTCGGCCGGGCGGATCTTCTCGACGAGTTCGCGTGCGACCGGATCCAGGTTCGCCAGTTCGGCTTGCACCGCCTCGTCGTTGGCGAGGATGTACCGACGCAGCACGGTTGCGGCGACCCGGCCGCGCGCCGTATCGCGGAGCGCGCCGGAATGCGCCGTTTCGGCGAGCATGCGCAGAGCGCGCCGGGGAAAACGCTTGGCGGCCTTCTGGATCGCGGCGACGTAGTACTTCTTGTCGATGTTGTCGAGGAGGAACTGGAACGCGTCGTCCGTCGGGGTGGAGGCGATGATGGCGAGCAGAGTGTCAGCGTCCGTCAGGTCATCGGGCCAGAGGGTCAGGAGCGGAAGGAGACCGCTGCCGACGCTGTCGAAGGCGGTCCACAGCGTTGCGGGTTCTTGAAGGACTTGGCCTACGTTCACCGCGCGCCCCGGGACGGCGGGGAAGGCGGCTACCTGCTGCGCCGTCGTGATCGAGCTGAGCGCCAGCCACGGGGACACGTGATCCATCCCCGGCCGCCAGCTGCTGTGGGCGAAGTCGGCCTCGACCCAGTCGGCGTGCTCCGGCATCAGGAAGGAGGTGAGCGCACGCGAAAACGAGTCGGACAGCGTCGAGGCGGCCCGGGCCGCCCGATCGCCTGCCAGGATCTCGCGGACCTGCGCGTAGTCCTCCTCGCTCGCCGACACCAGATGCCGCCGCAGACGGACCGCGAGGTCGAAACGCCGCCGCGATTCGGGAACCTCCTCATAACCGGCACCCTTGCGCACGAGGCGCCCCGGGTCCCTTGAGTAGTAGTCCCGCTCGACGCCGACGCCGAACAACTCCACGGCGGCCCGCACGGCGAAGGGCAGGCCGCGCGTGGCGATCCAGGCGTCGATGATGCCGGCGGGGTTCTTGTAGCCGGGCATGCCTTGCGAGGTCACGATGGCCGCCGTGAGTGCCGCCGCGAGCGGGGTCGCGGCGGCGAGGCCGCCGTCGGCCGCGCGGAACTCCTGGACGAGATCGGGTTCGCTCCGGCTGTCGGCGAGGATCTTGTCGATCCAGGCGCTCTTCTCCCGCAGCCGGGCGGCGAGGTATTCGGCGGCGTGCGGGTCGATCGGCGGAGCGTCGATCGGCGGCGGTTCGGTACCGGCGCCGCGCCGGGGGATCACGAGGCTCCGCATCGCTTCGGGCAGCTCGCAGACGTCTTCCGACGGCTGGGCGGTGGTGGTGGCGGCGCTCATCGATCACTCCCCGGCGTGCTGGCTCGGTGTGCCGGACTGTAGCGAACGGTCCTGACACGGGGCCGCCCGATCGACGTCGGCCGCCAGAGCACCGGACCGGTCAGGCCCCACGCCCGCCGGGCACCACCAGCCCCGCTTCGTAAGCCACCACGACCGCCTGAGCGCGCGTGGACAACCCCAGCTTCGTCATCGTCCGATTCAGGTGCGTCTTCACCGTGGTCTCGCCGACCACCAGGTGCTCGGCGATCTCGGGGTTGGTCATCCCCTTGCCCACCAGCCGCAGCACCTCGATCTCGCGGGCCGTGAGCGCCGCGAGGTCCTTCGGCGGGCCGCCCGGCGCCTCGCCGCGCAGCGTGTAGGCCTCGATCAGGCGCAGCGAGATCTGCGGCGAGAACAGCATGTCGCCGTTGGCCACCACGGTGATCGCCGCCAGCAGCCGCTCCGGCGAGGTGTCCTTGAGCACGAAGCCGCTGGCGCCGGCCTTGAGCGCGGCGTAGACGTAGTCGTCGAGGTCGAACGTGGTCAGGATCAGGACCCGCGGGGTCTGCCGGCCGGCCGCTTCGCGCGCCGCCACCAGCTGTTCGGTGGCCGCGATGCCGCCGATGCCGGGCATGCGGATGTCCATCAGGATCACGTCGGGGTCCTGTTCGGCGGCGATGGCCAGCACCTGTTCGCCGTCCTCGGCCTCGCCGACCACCTCCAGGCCGGGGGCCGCGCGCAGCAGCGCTGCCAGACCCGCTCGCACGAGGATCTGGTCGTCCGCCACTAGTACCTTGATCACGCCAACCCCCCGGGTACGAATCCGCCGGCCGTGATCTTAGGGGGGAGCGCGGGGCCCGGACTAGGGTTCCGGGTCGGGCTCCTGCTCCCTCGGGAGGGTCAGGACCACTTCGAAACCGCCGGCCGCGCGGGGTCCCGCCTGGAGCGTCCCGCCGTAGATCCGCGCTCGTTCCCGCATACCGACCAGACCGTTCCCGGAGCCCGCTACCGCGGGTCCCAGGGCGGTCGGTACGGCGACAGCGCCTTCCGTGAGGGAGCGTACACGGCCGCCGTCATCGCGAATGCAGACGGTCAGGTCATGGTTCTGATAAACGAGTTCGATCCGCGCGTGCGCGCCGGGCGAGTGCTTCATCACGTTGGTCAGCGATTCCTGGGCGACCCGGTAGCAGCACAGGTCCGGGCCGGGCGCCAGCGTGAAGGCCGTCCCGGTCACCGTCATCGAGACCTCCACACCGGCCGCGCGCACCCGCTCCAGCAGCTTCGGCAGCTGCGCGAGCCCCGGCGCCGGCTCGACCGACGGCCGGTACGCCGCCTCGGGGACGCCGTCCTCCGGGACCGGCCGCAGCACCGCCAGCATGCGCCGCAGTTCTCGCATCGCCTCGTGGGTGGCGTCGGCGATGGTGCCCAGCGACCGGCCGGCGGTGGCCGAATCGCTGAGCAGCACATAGCGGGCCAGGCCGGTCTGCACCGAGATCACGGACATGTGGTGCGCGACCACGTCGTGCAGTTCGCGGGCGATCCGGACCCGCTCGCCGGCCACGGCCTCCCGGGCCCGCGCGGCCTGTTCCCGGCGCAGCTGCTCGGTGAGCTGGCCCAGCCGGTCGTTGCGCTCGGCCAGCCGCCGGGTCTGGTTCCCGAAGACCCAGGCGACGCCGACGACGAGCACGCTTTGCAGCACCGCGAGCAGGACCGCGAGCACCACCAGCGTCAGGCTGTACTGAATCCATACGCCGAGCACGGCCGACCCGTAGGGGACGACGCGCAGCGGTGGCAGCCGGGTCGCGACGGTGTAGAAGACGAGCAGCGGGCTCCACACGAGGGTGGTCGGGGGATAGTCGAGCCCGGCGTACAGGACGACCATCGCGCAGGTCGCCCACAGCATCGGCACCGGACACCGGCGGCGCAGCGCGAGCCCGGCACAGACCCCGACGGTCAGCGCGTAGCCCAGGACGCCGACGGGATGGTACGTGGTGTGCTGGGTGTCCTGCGTGGTGTAGACGAGATGGCGGCCCGCCATATAAGGATACTGTTTCAACCAGATCAGGCTGACGGCCAGCATCGCCGCCGCGACGATCCCGTCCACCGCCTGTGGATGGGCGCGCAGCAGCCGGACGCCGGTCCCCACGGCGCCCATGAGCCTGATCGCGACTGTCTGCATCCGCCGCAGCGTAACGTTGGAAGGGCGCCAGGTCACCGTGCTGCGGTCCACTGCTCGTGTACGCCGTGGGGTGGAGCGCGAGCGGTTCGTCGGTCTGTGGTTGACGGCGGGCGCCGGTGGAGGTCTCACAGCTGGGATCAGGTGATCGCCGCTCGCCTGGCCGACGCGCTGTCGAGCCGGCCGGGCGAGGGCGGGGAAGGTGGGGAAGGCGGGGCGAGCCGGTCTAGCCCGTGATCTTGTTGAAGATCTTCGAGTAGGCGTAGCCGGTGCCCTTGTCGTAGCCGTCGACCTCCCAGAACGCCAGCTCCTGCACCCCGTGCGAGGCGGCGAAGCTCTCCAGCGTGGAGGCGTTGGACTGGGTGAAGTTCTCGTTGTCGTCGTTGTGCCCGGCGATCGGGGTCAGCCCGAGCATGCCCCAGGCCTTGCTGCTGGAGACGCCGAAGACCGACTCCAGCTGCGGCACGGTGGCCTTCGCGGCGGACTCCGCGTCGTTCAGCGCGTTCTCGCCGTCACCGAAGTCCATCGTCATGATGTTGACGACCTGGACCGCGACGCCCTTGCTGTGGGCGTCCTTCAGCAGCGTGGTGGCGTTGGACTCCAGCCCGGTGGGGTCCACGGGCAGGGTGTAGTCGACCTGCACGCTCGGGTTCGCCTTCTGCAACGCGGCCAGCGCCTGGTCCCGCCGGGAGTTCGCGGTCTTGTTGTTCAGGTCGTCGCCCTCGATGTCGAAGTCCAGGCGCGTGACGTGGTAGGTGCTCACGACCTTGGCGTAGGCCGCTTCCAGGCTGGACACCGAGGTGCACTTCTCCGCCAGCTCACCGCCGGAGGCGCCGCCGAAGGAGATGATGACGTTCCCGCCGGCGTTCTGCAGCGCGGTGATCTGGGAGCTGAACGCGCCCACCGAGTCGCCGCCGTCCTCCCACTCGGGGGTACAGCCCGACTTCGGTGTGAGGAACGCCAGCGTGTAGAACTTGTCGCCGCTGGCGGACATGTCCTTGGCCATGTCGCCGGCGTCCGACGAGCCGATCTGCAAGTAGGGCGCGGAGTAGTGCGCGGGGAAGCTCGCCCCGGCGGCGCGGGCGACGGGCGCGGCGTTGGCGGTCGCGGCGACTCCGAACACGGCGACGGGCAGAAACGCTGTCGCCCCGCATATCAGGGCCTTACGAATGTTTTCGGGCATGCGGATCCTCCAGGTGCGTGGGGTGATACCTGTGTTCCGGCAGTACATTGGGTTAGTAAACTTTACTAACCCAATCCGGGAGAGTAGGCAGCCCGCGGCGGGGCGTCAAGAGGCAAACCACCGCGGCGAGCGCCGGCACCGAACGCCGAAGCCCGTCGGCACGCGGCCGACGGGCTTCCCTGCGTCACAGGATCCTGATGCTCAGCGGGTGGCCTTGCGCTGCGCCCGCAGCCACTCCTTGTTCATCGTGGCGATCGACGCCAGCGGGATCCCCTTCGGGCACGCCGTGGCGCACTCCCCGGTCAGCGTGCAGCCGCCGAAGCCCTCGGCGTCCATCTGCGCCAGCATGCCGATGACCCGGGTCTCGCGCTCGGGGGCACCTTGCGGCAGGGTATTGAGATGGTTGACCTTCGCCGCGGTGAACAGGCTGGCCGAGCCGTTGGGGCAGGCCGCGACGCAGGCGCCGCAGCCGATGCACTCGGCGTTCTCGAAGGCCAGGTCGGCGGCGGGCTTCGGGATCGGGGCGGCGTGGGCTTCGGGGGCCGCGCCGGTCGGGGCGGTGATGTAGCCGCCGGCCTGGATCACCCGGTCCATCGCCGAGCGGTCCACCACCAGGTCCTTGACCACCGGGAAGGCAGCCGCGCGCCAGGGCTCGACGTCGATGGTGGCGCCGTCCCTGAAGCTGCGCATGTGCAGCTGGCAGGTGGTGGTCTTCTTCTGCGGGCCGTGCGCCTGGCCGTCGATCATCAGCGAGCAGGCGCCGCAGATGCCCTCGCGGCAGTCGTGGTCGAAGGCGACGGGGTCCTGCCCGGCCAGGATCAGCTGCTCGTTGAGGACGTCCAGCATCTCCAGGAACGACATGTCGCGGCTGATGCCGTCGACCTCGTAGGGCTGCATCCGGCCCGGCTGGGACGCGTTCTCCTGCCGCCAGATGCGCAGGGTGAGCTTCATGTGTAACTCCGCTGAGCAGGGTGGACGTATTCGAAGTCGAGCTGTTCCTTGTGCAGGACCGGGGGTTCGCCCAGGCCCGTGTACTCCCAAGCCGCGACGTAGGAGAACTCCTCGTCCTTGCGCGCCGCCTCGCCGTCAGGGGTCTGCGACTCGACGCGGAAGTGGCCGCCGCAGGACTCGGTGCGGTGCAGCGCGTCCAGGCACATCAGCTCGGCGAGTTCGAAGTAGTCGACGAGCCGGTTGGCCTTCTCCAGCGACTGGTTGAACTCCTCGCCGGTGCCGGGCACCTTGATGCGCGCCCAGAACTCCTCGCGGATCTCCGGGATCCGGGCCAGCGCCTTGCGCAGCCCGGACTCGTCGCGCGCCATGCCGCACAGCTCCCACATCAGCTCACCGATCTCGCGGTGGAAGGAGTCGGGGGTGCGGTCGCCGTCCACGGCCAGGATCGCGGCCAGGCGTTCCTCGGTCTGGCGGACCGCCTCGACGGCCGCCGGGTGCTCGGCGGTCACCGGCTCGGCCCCGGCGGTGCGCGCGAGGTAGTCGCTGATCGTCGCCGGCAGCACGAAGTAGCCGTCGGCCAGACCCTGCATCAGCGCCGAGGCGCCGAGCCGGTTCGCGCCGTGGTCGGAGAAGTTGGCCTCGCCGACCGCGAACAGGCCGGGGATCGTGGTCTGCAGGTCGTAGTCCACCCACAGGCCGCCCATCGTGTAATGCACGGCCGGGTAGATGCGCATCGGGACGCGGTACGGGTCCTCATCGGTGATCCGCTCGTACATCTCGAAGAGGTTCCCGTACTTCTCCTCGACCGCCTTGCGGCCGAGCCGCTTGATGGCGTCGCCGAAGTCCAGGTACACACCCTGGCCGCCGGGGCCGACGCCGCGGCCCTCGTCGCAGACGTTCTTCGCGGCGCGCGAGGCGATGTCGCGGGGCACCAGGTTGCCGAACGAAGGGTACTGACGCTCCAGGTAGTAGTCGCGCTCGTCCTCGGGGATGGCCTCCGGGGAGCGGGAGTCGCCCTTGGCCTTCGGCACCCAGATCCGGCCGTCGTTGCGCAGCGACTCCGACATCAGCGTCAGCTTCGACTGGTGGTCGCCGGTGCGCGGGATACAGGTCGGGTGGATCTGCGTGTAGCAGGGGTTGCCGAAGTAGGCGCCCTTGCGGTGCGCGCGCCAGATCGCGGTCGCGTTGGAGTTCATGGCGTTGGTCGACAGGTAGTAGACGTTGCCGTAACCGCCGGAGGCCAGCACCACCGCGTCCGCGAAGTGCGTGTCGATGGCGCCGGTCAGCAGATCCCGGGCGACGATGCCGCGGGCCTGGCCGTCGACGACGATCAGGTCGAGCATCTCGGTGCGCGGGTGCAGTTCGATGCCGCCGGCGGCGACCTGCCGCATCATCGCCTGGTAGGCGCCGAGCAGCAGCTGCTGCCCGGTCTGGCCGCGGGCGTAGAAGGTGCGGGAGACCTGCACGCCGCCGAAGGAGCGGGTGTCGAGCAGGCCGCCGTACTCGCGGGCGAACGGCACGCCCTGCGCGACGCACTGGTCGATGATCTCGACCGAGATCTGCGCCAGCCGGTGGACGTTGGACTCGCGGGAGCGGAAGTCGCCGCCCTTCACGGTGTCGTAGAACAGCCGGTGCACCGAGTCGCCGTCGTTGCGGTAGTTCTTCGCGGCGTTGATCCCGCCCTGCGCGGCGATCGAGTGCGCGCGCCGCGGCGAGTCCTGGAAGCAGAACTGCACGACGTGGTAGCCCGCCTCGGCCAGGGTGGCGCCGGCCGAGGCGCCGGCCAGGCCGGTTCCCACGACGATCACCTTGCGCCGGCGGCGGTTCGCCGGGTTGACCAGTTTGGCCTCGAACCGGCGGGTGTCCCAGCGTTCCTGGACCGCGCCGGACGGGGCCTTGGCGTCGGCGATCGGGTCGCCTTCGGTGTAGGCGGTGTATTCGCTGAAGGCGGTCACTTCACGACTCCCGTCATCACGCCCACCGGCACGGCGATGAAGCCGAGGGTGAGCAGCACGGCGACGATGTTGCCGGCGGTCCGGATCAGGCGGTCGCGCTTCACGCTGCCCACGCCCAGGGTCTGCGCGGCCGACCAGAAGCCGTGCTGGACGTGCAGGCCGAGGGCGAGCACCGCGACGATGTAGATGACGTCGCCGTACCAGTTCTTGAAGGTGGAGACGACGTTCGCGTAGGGGTGGCCCGGCTGGAACCCCGAGTGCACGGTGCCGGTGGTCAGGTCGAGGATGTGCCAGATCAGGAAGAGCAGCAGGATGATCCCGCCCCAGCGCATGGTCCGGGTCGCGTGGCTGCTGCCGCCGCGCTTGTGCTCGTAGCGGACCGGGCGGGCCTTGATGTCGCGCCGGCTGAGCTGGTAGGCGGACACCACGTGGGCGACCACGGCCACCACCATCACGACCCGGATGACCCACAGCGTCCAGGTGTAGTGCATGGCGGGCTCGCCCATGGTGCGCAGCCAGTGCGCGTAGCCGTCGAACTGGCCGGGCCCGAAGAAGACCTTGAGGTTCCCGAACGCGTGGGCCAGCAGGTAGAGCACCATGACCAGGCCGCTGACCGCCATGACGGCTTTCTTGCCGACGGAGCTGTCCCAAGCCGCGCGCAGGGAAGGCGGACGTCGGTCCGTCCACGTTGCGGTAACCATGGCCATGACGCTAGGAGCCGGTAATCGATTGGTCCAAGACATGGATCAGCTGGTGACGATAGTCAGAGCCTATGATGGTGGCGCGAGACCAGGAAAGGATCAAGCTCCGTGCAGTTCCACCAGCTCCGATACTTCGTCACGGTCGCCGAGACCCGGCACTTCACCCGGGCCGCCGAGGCCATGCATGTGACGCAACCCTCACTGTCGCAACAGATCAGGGCGCTGGAGCACGAGCTCGGCGCGGACCTCTTCCTGCGCGCCCGGGGCAACATCACGCTGACCGACGCCGGTGAGGCGCTGCTGCCGATGGCCCGGCGGATCCTGGCCGACGCCGACGCGGCGCGGCGTGAGGTACAGGAGCTGGCCGAGCTGCGGCGCGGGCACGTGCGCCTCGGGGCGACGCCGTCGCTGTGCACCGGACTGCTTCCGGACGTCCTGCGCACTTACCACCGGCAGTATCCCGGCATCCAGCTGCTGGTCCAGGAGAGCGGTTCGCACGACCTGGTCCGGGACCTGGCGCGCGGCGCGCTGGACCTGGCGCTGGTGGTGCTTCCGCTGCCGTCCCCCTCGCCCGCGTTGACCACCGAGGAGCTGCTGCGCGAAGACCTGGTCGTGGTCTCGGCGCCGAACCTGCCGGCACCGGGGGACGGCCGGCAGGTACGGATCTCAGACCTCGAACACGAGCAGCTGATCATGTTCCGGCACGGCTACGACCTGCGCGATCTGACGGTGGCGGCGTGCCGGGCGGCGGGTTTCGAGCCGGTGTTCGCGGTCGAGGGCGGGGAGATGGACGCGGTGCTCGGGTTCGCGCGGGCCGGACTCGGCGTGGCGATCGTGCCGGGCATGGTGGCGCGGAACGCCGATCCGGGGCTGCGGGTGACGCCGATCGTCTCGCCGTCGCTGCAACGGACCATCGCGCTGGCGCACCGTACCGATGTGGCGTTGCCGCGGGCCGCGCAGGAGTTCCGGCGAACGTTGCTGGGGCGGTCGGGGTCCGGCTTGCCGGCCATCGCAGATAGCTGAGACACGGCACCGGCCGAAGCCGGCTGTGGCTGATGCCGGGCAAGCTGAAACCCGCGGAACGCGCCGGGCCGAAGGGCGGTCGGCATGCTCCGCGGGTGGGTCGGGTCGCCTCAGGCGTCGGGTCAGGGTTCGGGCCAGGCTTTGGGCCAGGCTTCGGCTCAGGAAGCCGGGGTCCAGTCGGCGGGCAGACCGGACTGGGCCAGGACGGCGGCCAGGCTGTAGTAGTCCCGGTCGGCGGTGATCAGCAGGTCGTCGCGGGTGTCGAGCAGGGTGGCCATCGGGACGGCGAACGGGGTGGGCGCGCCCTTGATGTGGCCGGAGTAGACGGCCTCGATCGTGACGCGGTCGCCGGAACGGTAGGCGGTGACCAGCTTGACCGCGGCGTCGTCGATCATCGCGTCGGTGCGGGCCTTCCAGCCGGAGATCTGCTCCTGGCCGGTCATCGTGGCCCCGATCGCGTGGTCAGTATAGGCGCCGTCGGCGGTGAACAGCGCGCCGAGGGCACCGGCGTTGCCGCCGTTCCAAGCGGCGGCCCAGGCGATGGCGATCTCCGGGAGGGTGGTGGCGTTCATGGTGGCACTCCTTCGGGTTCTGATTCGGTTCAGTTGGTCAGGATGATCTTTCCGCTGACGGTGCCGGACTCGGCCAGCCGCAACGCCTCCGCGGCCTGGGCCAGCGGCAGCTGGGCCGCGATCGGGGTGACGATGTCGCCGCGCCGCAGGGCCGCGAAGACCTCGGTCAGGTCGGCGCGCAGCCGGGCCCGGAAACGGTCCTGGTTCAGCTTCTTGCCGGCCCAGATGTTGAAGAAGGAGGCGCTGCGGCCGTTGGGCAGCAGGGTCCACAGCGTGGTGCGGGCCACGATCTTCAGCACCGGCCACTGCTTGGAGCCGCTGTCGTCGCGGGTCGAGGCGGTGCCGTAGGAGACGAGCGTGCCGTGCGGGGCGAGCAGGTGCCAGGAGTCGATGACGCTGCGCCCGCCGACGTGGTCGAAGACCGCGTCCACGCCGCCCGGGGCCAGCTCGCGGACCTGCTCGGGGACGTTGTCGGCGCGGTAGTCGACCGGGATCACCCCGGCGGCGCGCAGCGCGTCGTGGTTCCGGGCCGAGGCGGTGCCGATCACCGTCGCCCCGGCCGCCAGCGCCAGCTGGGCCAGGACCGAGCCGACGCCGCCGCTGGCGCCGTGCACCAGGACCGTCTGACCGGCCTTCACATGCGCCTTGCGGTGCAGCATCTGCCAGGCGGTGATGCCGTTCACCACCACGGTCTCGGCCTGCTCGGCGGTCAGGCCCTCGGGGACCTCGACCGCGTCCCGGGCGTCGGCCAGCAGGTGGCTGGACCAGCCGCCGACCTTGGTCAGCACCGCCACCCGCTTGCCCAGCAGGCCCGGCTCCACCCCGGCGCCGACCGCGTAGACCCGGCCGACGACGTCGTAGCCCGGGACGAACGGGAACGGGGGCTGGTCGTAGTAGCGGCCCCGGCGCATCTGCTGCTCGGCGAAGGAGACCCCGGTCGCCTCCATGGCGATCACGATCTGGCCGGCCCCGGGCTGCGGCACGGCCGCGTGCCGGACCTGCAGTCCTTCCGGCTCCACGATGCCCGGCAGTACCACCTGGACGAGAGTCTGATCCGTCATGGCCGCGGCCCTTTCTGTAGAAGCTCTTGCGTTCGTTACAAGTTATAACAGCTCGCTTCAGTGAATGTCAATCGCATCGGTGATAGCCTCTAACTGTCGCCGTCCGCAGAGCCGGCACAGACGACAGACGAGGAGGTCACGGCCATGGGAGCAACGACGGAGTCACCCAGGCAGCGCTACCGCGCGCAGGTGCAGGAGGAGATCAAGCAGCACGCGTGGGAGCAGATCGCGACCGCGGGCGCCTCCGCGCTGTCGCTGAACGCCATCGCCAAGCAGATGGGGATGAGCGGGCCGGCGCTGTACCGGTACTTCGCCAACCGCGACGAGCTGATCACGGCGCTCATCCGGGACGCCTACCAGAGCCTGGCCGACGCGATCCGGTCCGCCGCGGCGGGCGGCGCGGATCTCAGGGGGCTGGCACAGGCGATGCGGGCCTGGGCACTGGAGGACCCGCAGCGGTATCTACTGATCTACGGCACGCCGGTGCCGGGCTATCAGGCTCCTGATGACACCAGGCAGCTGACCAACGACGTGATGACGAAGCTGCTGGAGGCGGCCGGGGGCGCCGGACTCGGCGCGCTGCCGGCCTCGCCGCTGGGGGAGCATCTGGCCGCCTCGGACGCCGGCTGGGCCACGGCGTACTCCGCCGAGCCGGAGCGGCTGCACCGGGCCGTCGTCTTCTGGACCCGGCTGCACGGGGTGCTCTCGCTGGAGCTGGCCGGGCACTTCAGCGGGATGGGGTTCGACCCGGCGCGGGTGTACGCGGCCGAGGTGGAGGCCGTCGCAGGCCACTGATGGTCCGCGACGGCCCCGGGGGTCAGACGGTGATCGTCTCGCCGATCGGGACGATGGTCACCGGCACGTCGGTCAGCCCGCCCTGGCCCACCATCTGCCGCGTCATCTGCTGCCCGAGGTCGCTGAGCAGCAGCTCGTGGATCTGCACGGCCTGCTTCGGCGCGACCTCGCGCACGTAGTCCACGCCCTCGCCGAGCTTGGCCCACGGCCCGCTGGTGGGCAGCAGCAGCGTCTCCACCGGCGCGTCCGGGACGTGGTAGGCGTCGCCGGGGTGGTACACGCGCTCGTCGACCAGGTAGCCGACGTTCGCGACCCGGGGCATGTCGCGGTGGATCATGGCGTGCAGTTCGCCGAAGACGCCGATGTCGAAGCCGGCCACCGCGATCCGGTCCCCGGCGGCCACCGCGGTGACCTGCCCGCGCCGGGCCTGCCACCGCCCGACCACGCTCTCCGGGCCGTACACCCGCAGCTCGGGACGGGCTTGCAGGGCCTGCGCGAGCAGTTCCTCGTCGAAGTGGTCGAAGTGCTCGTGGGTGATCAGGACCGCCTCGGCCGCCGCCACGGCGTCGGCCGCGTCGGGCGTCAGGGTGCCCGGGTCGATGACGATCCGGCCCTGGTCACCGGCCAGCGAGACACAGGCGTGGGCGTATTTGGTCAGCTGCATGGGTCAGCTCCTGTTCCACTGATGTGTACAGGCTGGACTGTACAGTCTCCAGCTGATCCTCCGATGCCGATGCCGTTAACCGGGTGACAGCCCCGTGATGATGGCGGCATGACGAAAGGCGCGTGGACCGTGAGCCGCGCCGGGGTCGAGCAGCCCGAGGCGGCCGGCTTGCTGTACTCGTACTACGACGAGCTGGTCAGCCGGTACTGGGGGCGGCCGTGCGAGGCCGGTGAGGTGGAGTCGGCGATGCGCGATGAACCCAACGACGACCTGGCTGTGTTCCTGGTGGCGCGGGTCAGGGACGCGGCGGCCGGGTGCGTCGGGGTGCGGATGTTGGCAGCGGGGTTGGCCGAGTTGAGCCGGATGTACATCCGGCCGGAGTTCCGGCGCTCCGGCGGCGGCCGACTGTTGCTCGCGGCGGCGGATCAGGCGGCCGAGGAGTCGGGGGCTCGGGCCATTCGCCTGGACACCAGGGACGATCTGGTGGAGGCGCGGGCGATGTACGCGCGGTGCGGCTATCGCGAGATCCCGGCTTACAACGACAGCCGGTACGCCGACCATTGGTTCGAGAAGGCGCCGCCCTCACCCCGGATCTAGTGCTGTATCAGGCAACGTTTGCCGGGGAGTTTTCGCGATGTGGTTCGCGATGTGGTTCGTGACGTGGTTCGCGACATGTCGGTCGGCGGGCGGGATTCGTTGGCGGGTGGAGCTTGTTGGGGGCTGGAGTTTGTGGGCCGGGTTGCGGTTGGCGTTTGGGTTGAAAGGCGATTTTTACGGCCTTCGGTCATGGTTGTGCCGGTTCGGGGTTCGGGGTGGTGGGTGTGTTTCTCGGCTGCCGGTTCACGTGTTCACAACCCCGCCGCGCCTCAGGCCTCTTCAACTCCGGCAAGTCAGGACAAGGGCAAAGGGCCAGATCAAGAGCAAGATCAAGGGCATAGGCCAGATCAACAGCAAGATCAAAGTCAAACCCATGGTGAAGAGCCGGGCCTCCGGCGGGCCTCGGCAACCTCAGGGAAACTAGCGCGGTTCCCTAGGGTGGCCGGGTCAGTCTCAGCGGCGGCGGTTTGTGGGGTGGTGCGGTCCGTTCCCCTCGGTCGCGTCGTCAGCCCGGGGGGTACAGCACCGGTGTCCGGGGGTAAAGTCCGCGCGCGGCGGTCATGCAGGTAGGCGGCGGTTTCGTATGGCGCGAACTTGACCCCCGGCCACCGGCACAATGCCGCGTAGTTAAGGTTTTGGTGGGGGTGTCAAGGGGCTGGTTGGTGGTGTGAACGAGACCTCTGATACATCGGTTCTTGTCTAGAGAAGCCGTT
>NZ_JAAFYZ010000620.1 GCF_018274385.1 Catenulispora pinistramenti
GGATGGTAGATAGACCCGGCCGCCACTACCAAGATGAAGACTGCTGGATAGCTGATTGGCCCAGCCGCCAGGCTGCTGCTGGCGGATGGCGAGACCTGCCAGAGGATGGCGGTAGGCGGTAGGCGGTAGGCGGTAGGCAGTAGTCGGTAGTCGGCGGCTGGCTGCTGTGATGAGCGCCGCCGGTCTGCTCCACCGCATACCGCACTCGGGCGTGTTCTCGACCAACTGACCACCGGCCCGCCGCCAGCACCTCACCGGCAGCTGCATCAACCAACCGGTGTCCTCGTTCCCGGCGTTTTGTATTTCTCCGGCTGGTTTTCGGTTCGTTCCC
>NZ_JAAFYZ010000621.1 GCF_018274385.1 Catenulispora pinistramenti
GCGACCGAGGGGAACGGACCGCACCACCCCACAAACCGCCGCCGCTGAGACTCACCCAGCCACCCTAGGGAACCGCGCAAGTTTCCCTGAGGTTGCCGAGGCCCGCCGGAGGCCCGGCCCTTCACCATGGCTCTTGACCTTGACCTTGACTGTGGCTGTTGATCTTGCTCTTGATCTGGCCTGTGTCCTTGTCCTGACTTGCTGGAGTTGAAGAGGCCTGAGGTGCGGCGGGGTTGTGAACGCGGGAACCGGCAGCCGACAAACACACCCACCACCCCGAACCCCGAACCGGCACAACTATGACCGAAGGCCGTAAAAAT
>NZ_JAAFYZ010000622.1 GCF_018274385.1 Catenulispora pinistramenti
CTGGTTTTCGGTTCGTTCCCCTCGGTCGCGTCGGCAGGGCTTCGCCTACAGTGCCGGTGGCCGGGGGTCAAGTTCGCGCTGAACAAAACCGCAGCTCACACGCATGACCGCAAGCGCGCGGACTTTAGGGCTTGCAGATAAACAACACGCTGGTTTGATCTTAGGGTTGGTGTGTCGGGGTGGGTCCGGTGTCGGTGTCGGTGTCGGTGGCGAGTTGGTGGAGGTCGTTCAAGGTGGTGGGGTGGTCGCCGGCTGGTGTGATCTGGTGGCCTGCGGCCTGTAGGAGTCGCCGGATTTCGGCTGTGTGCCTGTTGATGGT
>NZ_JAAFYZ010000623.1 GCF_018274385.1 Catenulispora pinistramenti
GACCCCCGGCCACCGGCACTGTAGGCGAAGCCCTGCCGACGCGACCGAGGGGAACGAACCGAAAACCAGCCGGAGAAATACAAAACAGGGGGTGCGGGTACCGGCGGCTCGGCGAGTTCGGCTGCCGTTCAGGGGGCTGGCAACGCAGCAGTCCCGAAGGTGCGCATTCTGGGCTGGCGGGTGCGGGCACTGGTGTGGGTGCCGGTGTGGGTACTGGCGCTGGCCCGCCTGGCCGCCAAGATGGCCACCGCCGGATGGCAGATTGGTCTGGCCACCAAGGCATGCCGCGCCCACCGCACCCGGGCATGTCCTCGA
>NZ_JAAFYZ010000624.1 GCF_018274385.1 Catenulispora pinistramenti
GGTGCCAAGGTGCGCATTCTGGGCTGGCGGGTGCGGGTGCGGGTACTGGTGTGGGTGCCGGTGTGGGTACTGGCGCTGGCCCGCCTGGCCGCCAAGATGGCCACCGCCGGATGGCAGATTGGTCTGGCCACCAAGGCATGCCGCGCCCACCGCACCCGGGCATGTCCTCGACCACTGACCACCGGCCCGCCGCCGCATCCTCACCGGCAGCCGCATCGCTAACCTGCGTCTTCGTTCCTTGCGATTGCTATTCTTCCGGCTGGTTTTCGGTTCGTTCCCCTCGGTCGCGTCGGCAGGGCTTCGCCTACAG
>NZ_JAAFYZ010000625.1 GCF_018274385.1 Catenulispora pinistramenti
CGACCACAACCTGTCCAACGCCCTGATCGAATCCATGAACACCAAAATCCGCCAGATCACCCGCACCGCCTACGGCTTCACCAACCCCGAAGCCCTCATCGCCCTCGCACTCCTCGCCCACGGCGGCCACCGACCCCAACTACCCGGCCGAACCACCCACGGATAAGTCAGGGGCGCCGATTTTTACGGCCTTCGGTCATAGTTGTGCCGGTTCGGGGTTCGGGGTGGTGGGTGTGTTTGTCGGCTGCCGGTTCGCGCGTTCACAACCCCGCCCCACCTCAGGCCTCTTCAACTCCAGCAAGTCAGA
>NZ_JAAFYZ010000626.1 GCF_018274385.1 Catenulispora pinistramenti
GGGCCTCCGGCGGGCCTCGGCAACCTCAGGGAAACTAGCGCGGTTCCCTAGGGTGGCCGATCTAGTCTCAGCGGCGGCGGTCCCAGAGGTGGTGCGGTCCGTTCCCCACGGTCGCGTCGTCAGCCCGGGGGGTACAGCACCGGTGTCCGGGGGTAAAGTCCGCGCGCGGCGGTTGGGTGTGTGAGCTGCGGTTTCGTGCAGCGCGAACTTGACCCCCGGCCACCGGCACTGTAGGCGAAGCCCTGCCGACGCGACAGTGAATGATGGTGGTGGTGGTTCTGCCGGGTGGGGTTGTCTCTCGACGC
>NZ_JAAFYZ010000627.1 GCF_018274385.1 Catenulispora pinistramenti
AAGGGCTGTGATGAAGGGCCGGGCCTCCGGCGGGCCTCGGCAACCTCAGGGAAACTAGCGCGGTTCCCTAGGGTGGCCGATCTAGTCTCAGCGGCGGCGGTCCCTGAGGTGGTGCGGTCCGTTCCCCACGGTCGCGTCGTCAGCCCGATGGGTACAGCACCGGTGTCCGGGGGTCAAGTCCGCGCGCGGCGGTTGGCCATTTGACCTGCGGTTTCGCACAGCGCGAACTTGACCCCCGGCCACCGGCACTGTAGGCGAAGCCCTGCCGACGCGACCGAGGGGAACGAACCGAAAACCAGCCG
>NZ_JAAFYZ010000628.1 GCF_018274385.1 Catenulispora pinistramenti
AGTTCGCTGTGCCACGCGGTTTGCGTTGGCGGGCGGCGGTTGTGGTGGTGGTTTCGCGCGGGTCCGAGTCACTGCGCACGCGTTGGGCTGGCGGCAATCGTCGCGTGTGGTGGGCGCCTGAAGTCAACGGCAGGGGCCTCCGGCGGGCCTCGGCAACCTCAGGGAAACTAGCGCGGTTCCCTCGGGTGGCTGGGTGAGTCTCAGCGGCTGTGGTTTGTGGGGTGGTGCGGTCCGTTCCCCTCGGTCGCGTCGTCAGCCCGGGGGGTACAGCACCGGTGTCCGGGGGTAAAGTCCGCG
>NZ_JAAFYZ010000629.1 GCF_018274385.1 Catenulispora pinistramenti
AGGTCAAGGTCAAGATCAAGAACTGTGATGAAGAGCCGGCGCCTCCGGCGGGGGCTCTCGGCTCCCTCGGGGAACTGGCGCGGTTCCATAGGGTGGTCCGGTCAGGGCCCTGCGCTGGCGGTTTGTGGGGTGGTGCGGTCCGTTCCCCTCGGTCGCGTCGTCAGCCCGGGGGGTACAGCACCGGTGTCCGGGGGTAAAGTCCGCGCGCGGCGGTTGGGTGCCTGAGCTGCGGTTTCGTACGGCGCGAACTTGACCCCCGGCCACCGGCACTGTAGGCGAAGCCCTGCCGACGCG